>JAYWAV010000413.1:0-8800 GCA_043782015.1 Rhodoferax sp.
GTGGGGTGCAAGCCCGGCCGGCTCCAGCTGGAGCGCACCAGCGTGTCGCCACTGACCTGGGTCATCCAGCGGCCCGAGAAATCGCGCTGGTACAGCGTGACGGAATCCAGATACGGCACCGGGATGTCCAGAATCCATGCATCTGTCTCGCCCGGCGAACGCAGCACGCGCAAGCGGATCCACAGGGTTTTACCGGTGCGCAGCCCGTGCGGTTGCTTGACACTGTGCAGCGCGAAACTGCCTGGCGCCGCAGCTACATCTGCAACGGTGGCGGCCTGTGCGGGCTCCAGCCACGCGTCGACCAGTTCGCTCACTTCCTGGCTGGCTTGTGCATTGCGCAGTACCACCATGTCGGCTTGCACCGACGCCTGTGCCGCGCTGGCGGGGATCAAAAAGAGAAAGACCAACCAGGCCGTGGAAAACAGATGCCGCATGAGAATCACAAAATGGTGAGCCTTCGATAATAACGGGGTGTGCCACCGCACACCCGGGTTCACGGTGCGGCCTGAAAGGAGCCGGTCGTTCCGTGGTCTACGGGCAGGGTGTCGATGGCATCGACGAAACGGATGGGCCGGCGCGTGCCTGGCGCCATTGTGGACAGAAGCTCCAGCAGCGTGTCTACTGCCGTGGCAGCCTCCAGCGGGCGTTCGTGCAGTAACACGCAAGCCGCGTGGAACTGCAGTGGCACCTGGGGCTCCAGCCCCGCTTGGGGCATCAGGCCCGATGCAATCAGCTGCACCATGCGCTCATTGAGCTGATTGCGCGTTTTGACACCCTCCAGCAGCAGTGCAAACTTGCCCGAGCGAATGCGCCCGGCCGGGTCCACGTCGCGCAATACGCGGTGCAGCTTCACGACAGCGCGCAACTCGCATTGCTCGCCCATGCTCTGCCCGAAGTGGCCAATGATTTGGCTGTAGTTCACCAGGTTGATCAGCACCAGAGCGACCGGCTCGCGCTGTTCATGGACCCGTTCCAGCGCATCCTGCAGCTGAATGCCAAAGGCGGCGGGTGTCAGCAGACCGGTCAGTGCGTCTTGTGTATCCAGGTGCAGCGTGCGCTGCTCGCGCTCCTTGCGGTCGTGGGTCAGCTTGCTCAGGGCAAACGCAAACAACGGTACCGACAGCGTCAGGAAGAAGGACGACACATAGCGAATCTGCCACTGCGGCACCACCAGGTCCAGGTCTTCCGCAGCCAACCACAACACCGTGAGCAACTGGGGTGCGGTGGCAAGCACCAGCCACAGCCAGATGGGCGAACCGGCCCGCCAACTCAGTACCGCTCCCGCCAGCGCAACGCACGTAGCGATGATAAAAATCATCGACTCTACCTGGTTGGCGTACAGCGGATCGAATACCAGCACGCCTATCGAAAACACGATGGCTGCCAGGCCCATGCTGCCCAGAAACCGGTCAAACCGGTGGTAGTGGATGGACAGCGAATACAGCTCGCGCATGTACAAAAGAGAACCACTCACGGCAATGGGTGCCACGACCCGGTTGATGTGGTTGGCCAGCACCGGCA
Organism: Rhodoferax sp.; assembly: GCA_043782015.1. Classification (GTDB taxonomy): domain Bacteria; phylum Pseudomonadota; class Gammaproteobacteria; order Burkholderiales; family Burkholderiaceae_C; genus Allorhodoferax. The sequence goes on from JAYWAV010000413.1 coordinate 1,522, forward strand.
GACTCTGCCACAGCGTGGCGTTGAGGATCCCATTGATCTGTGCCACCGTCGCCAACACCAACAGGGTGTAGGCGGCAGCGGCCAGGTCCGGCTGTGCCCGGTGCTGCAAGAAGCGCAGCAGCGACAGGCCGACAAAGGTAACCAAGAGCCCCAGAGTCCAGCCCAGTACCAGCGATTCATTGGACTGCTGGTTGGTATGGGCGTCTTCTGTGGCGATGCGCAAGGGAATGGCGACCCGCGTGTAGTTGCGTACCCGCAAATAGACCTCTTGCGGTGCATTGCCGACGAGGTTGAGGTTGAAAGACGGCGTCAGGCTTTGGCGCGACCACTCGGTATGCGCCAGTGCGTCCCCCGCCTTTTGCTCCGTCCAGAGGTCGCTGCCGTCACGCTGGAACAGGCTGACGAAGTCCAGATACGGGATCGGCACGCCCAGTATCCAGTGGCCGGTCTCGCCAGGGGCGCGCACCAGACGAAGGCGTATCCATGCGGCGTTGTTGCCAGACAGGCCCAATGACATGTCCATGGTGTGTGGCTTGTAAAGGGCTCTGTTGCTTTGCGCAGCGGCTTGCTGGATGGTGGTGTTGCCGTCGTCTATCCACACATCGACGTTGCCCTGCACATCCAGCATGGGCTGGACACGGCTGAGTAGCAAGGTGCTGGGCGGTGCGGTTGGGCTTGCAGCCTGCACGCAGCTGAGCGCGACCAGCCAGACGGCGAACAGCGCGCTTGAGGCCAGCCATCGACGCAGTGGCAAGGCCATAGGGCTTTACCGGGGGGCCAGAACGGCCATGGTGATGCGTGACACACAACTCATATCGCCCGCATCGTTGCGCATATCGATCTGCCAGACCTGCGTGGTGCGCCCGCGGTGCACGGGTTTTGCGGTGGCCGTCACCCAGCCTTCGGTAACCCCTTTCAGGTGGTTGGCATTGATGTCCAGACCCACCGCGCGGTGTCCTTGGGGGCAAGCGTAATAGGCGCCCATCGAGCCCAAGGTTTCGGCCAACACCACCGACACGCCACCATGTAGCAGGCCATAGGGCTGGCGTGTGCGTGCGTCCACGGGCACCCGGCCGACCAGATAATCGTCGCCAATTTCCAGATACTCCATGCCCAGATGGCCGGGCGCGGTGTCCACGTTGGACGCCGTCAGCTCTTCCAGGGAAATGGGTTTTTGCCAGATACGCATGCCAAGGCCTTTGTGTTGAGGGACGCCTGTTTGTAACAAAGCATATCAAACAGCGCCAGTTTGTGCGGCCAGCCAGCCGAGAAAGGTGTCGAGAGCCGTATTGGGCGCGACGCTTTCGGGCTGGACGACCCAATAGTGCCGCGCTTCCGGCAGCGCCTTTGGATGGGCAACTACCAGTCGGCCCTGCGCCAACTCTTCTTCAATCAACAGGCGGGGAATCAGCCCGATACCCAAGCCCTGGATGGCTGCTGCGGCCGTCATGGAGAACTGTTCGTAGCGCGGCCCGGCCAGCGCTAGTGGCGCATCGATGTCGCAGGCGGCAAACCAGGTTTGCCAGCACTCAGGGCGCGTGCTTTGCTGCAAAAGGGGCAAGTTGGCAACCGCCGCCGGACTCAATGACTTGCGGCCCTGCAGCAGGATAGGGCTGCACACCGGCAACACCTCTTCGGCTAGCAGCATCTGCGCGCGCGTACCGGCCCATTGCGCCACCTGCTGCGCCGTGCCGGAATACAGCGCCGCGTCAAACAGCGTATCGGCAAACATGAAGGGCCGCGTGCGCGTGTCAATGTGCACCGTGATATCCGGGTGCGCTTTGGCAAAGCCCGGCAGGCGCGGGATCAGCCAGCGCGCAGCAAAGGTCGGCACGCTGGCCAGCCGCACACTGCCGCCGCGCCCTTGCGTGGACATCACATCCAGCGTGTCCTGCTCCAGTGCGCGCAATCGCAATGTCACTTGTTTGGCATAGCGGGCCCCTGCCTGAGTCACAGCCACGCCGTGGCGCGTGCGGCGAAACAGTGGCGTGCCCACCAGCTCCTCCAGCGCAGTGATCTGCCGGGAGATGGCGCTTTGTGTCAGCGACAACTCTTGCGCTGCGCGGGTAAAACTCTCCAGCCTTGCGGCCGCTTCAAAGCACAACAGCGCATGGGTCGCGGGGATAGTGCGGCGCATTAAACGTCCTTCCGCAATGCACGTGCATCCGCCACGTGCCTGTTGCGCATGCGGGTAGCCTTGAGCTGGTTGGCATCGACAGTCGCGAACAGCAGCTCGGATTCACGACCGGCCTGCGCAAGCACCTGTCCATTCGGCGCGGCAACGCTGCTCAGGCCACCGTAGTGCACATCGCCTTCGGCGCCCACATAGTTCGCGTAGGCGACGAAGACCTGATTCTCATAGGCGCGCACCGGCACCATGGTGGTTGCCACAAAGTCGTAGTCCGGCATATTCGCGGTCGGCACCAGCACCATATCGGCTCCGGCCAGCGCCAGGCGGCGCATGTTCTCGGGGAACTCCAGGTCGTAGCAAATCAGCATGCCGATCTTCCAGCCGTGAAAATCGAACAGCGTGTCGTGTGCAGGTGCCGCAGAAAATTGGCTGCGGTCCAGCTCTTCAAACAAATGGGTCTTGCGGATATTGAGCAGTCGCGCGCCATCGGCTGCAATGCACTGCGCCGCGTTGAACACTTCGCCGCCATCGCGCTCTGGGTAGCCATACACGATGGCAATGGAATGCCGCTTGGCGATGTCGGCCACCGCGCTCGCAAAGTCTCCATCAGCCGCTTGCGCCAAGGCTTGCACCTGTGATGCGCCAATGTTGTAGCCGGTGATAAACATCTCCGGGCACACCAGAATGTCAGCGCCGCCTAGTGCGGCTTCCTTCGCAGCGGCATCGAGACGATGCAAATTGCCAATAGTGTTCCGCGGAAGCGGCGTGCATTGCCACAACGCCAGATGCAGTTGCGCTTGCATGGTTTATTCCGGAAGGGCGATAGGCCCCAGTTCGGCGAACACATCACCCGGGCCGGGGTTGTCCGCATGCGTCTTGCCGCCCAGCTGGTGCAGGATGCCCCACACCGCGTTCAGCGACGTCTGCACCGCTCCTTCCACCCATGCCGGTGTCCACGACACATCATCGCCGGCAATGAAGATGCCCTTTTGTGCTTCGGGGAAATCGTCCTGCATGAAGTGCGCATACATGCGCTGGTTGTAGCGGTAGTGGCCGGGCAAGGCGCCTTTGAACGCGCCCAGAAAATGCGGGTCGGCTTCCCATGAGACGCAAATCGGGTCGCCGATGATGTGACTGGCAATGTCGACCTTGGGGTAGATTTTTTGCAGCGCGTCCAGCGCCAGCTTCACGCGCTTGTCCACCGGCTGCGGCAGCATCTTCAGCGCGTCGCTCATCCACGCATAGGACAGGCAAATCGCAGCGGGTTTGCCCGGGCCGTTGTCAAACAGATAGGTGCCGCGTGTGAGGCGGTCGGTCAGCGTCATGCTCATCACATCGCGGCCGGTCTCGGGGTCCTTGTCTTTCCAGAACGGCCGGTCCACCATCACAAAAGTCTTGCTGGATTGCATATAGCGCGTGCGGTCCAGTGCCATCCACAGCTTGTGCGAGAACAGCGATTCTTCGCAGGCAATTTGCGTGGTCAACAGCCAGCTCTGGCAAGTCGTCAGCACGGCAGCGTATTCGCGGGTCGTGCCCCAGTAGTCGGTCACCGCCAGCTTGCCGCTGGCAGCGCGCGCGATTTTCGCGACGCCGGGTTTGGTGGCGCCGTTGTGCAGCTTCTCCAGTGTCATGCCATCTGGCCAATGGGTTGGCTTTGCAGGCGCATGGCGCCACAGGCCGTGCGGCACCTGGTCGGCGCCGCCGACGATCAGGCGCTGGTGGTCGTCGCACTGCGTCATCACCACGCGCAAGATTTCCAGCATCGAGTTGGGAAAATCCGAGTCCCAACCCCCGGTACCAAAGCCCACCTGTCCAAACAGTTCGCGGTGGTGGAACGACAGCTTGGCAAACGCATCCGAGCTGGCAACAAAGTCGTAAAACGTCCGGTCGTCCCACTTGGGGATCAAATCGTTCCACAGCCGCTTGAGCGTGGGCACATCGCGCGCGCGGATCGCGTCTTGCACGGGCGTGAACTGCGCACTGTCTTCCAGCGCCTGTGCCCAGGCCTCGGCCACCTCGCGAAAGATCGCGGGTAGATCGGCCAGCTTCTCGGCGTAATAGGTCTTGCCTTCCAGATCAATCACGGTGCTGGGCGAAGCGGGCGTCAGCGGGTTGGGAAACGGTGCGCTTTTGAGGCCCAGCATGTTGACGTAGTGGTAGAACGCTGTGCTCGATACCGGAAAGCGCATGCCGCCCAACTCGGCCACCACATCCTTCGTGCCTTCAAACACTTGCGACCGCAGCCGCCCGCCCATTTTGGAGGCCTCGTAAATCACCGGCTTCAGGCCCAGCTTCATCAGCTCATACGCCGCCACCATGCCCGCCATGCCTGCGCCCACGATGGCGACTTCTTCGCCGAGACGTTCTGCGGGGAGCGAGCCCAAACCCGCGGGGTGGGCAATCCAGTCGTCAAACGGAAACGGGAAGTCGGGGCCGAAGATCGTGACGGGCGGTTTGGGGCTGGGGCTGGTAGACATGGCGGGCTCGCGGGAAAAACGGGACTATGTCACAGCCATGCAACTGGTGCAATACTGAATCCGCAATATTCAAGCATCTCCTGCAGATTTATTGCGCAAGATCAAGTTATATATTCACTATGTGCATACATGGATGCAAAACCCGCGCTTGTGAAGCGCTGCATGCCAGACTACCATTGCAGCTTTCCCACGATACCGGAGCGCCCCATGGCCCACGCCGCCTTCAACTGGCAAGACCCTTTTTTGCTCGACAGCCAACTCTCAGACGATGAACGCATGGTGCGCGATGCTGCTGCTGCGTATTGCCAGGACAAGCTGCTGCCGCGCGTGACGCAGGCGTTTCGCGACGGCACGACCGACGTGGCGATATTTCGCGAGATGGGTGAGCTGGGCCTGCTCGGTCCCACGATCCCGGAGCAGTACGGCGGCCCGGCTTTGAATTACGTGGCTTATGGTCTGATCGCACGCGAAGTGGAGCGTGTGGACAGCGGCTACCGCTCGATGATGAGCGTGCAAAGCTCACTGGTGATGGTGCCGATTTTTGAATTTGGCAGTGAAGCGCAAAGACAGAAATACCTGCCCAAGCTTGCCACTGGCGAATACATCGGTTGCTTCGGCCTGACCGAGCCCGACCACGGCTCCGACCCTGGTTCGATGGCGACCCGTGCCCAAAAGGTTGCGGGCGGGTACAAGCTGTCCGGTTCCAAGATGTGGATCTCCAACAGCCCGATGGCTGACGTGTTCGTCGTGTGGGCCAAAGAAGTAAGCGAGAGCGGCAAGGTCGGTCCGATTCGCGGCTTTGTGCTGGAGAAGGGCATGAAGGGCCTCTCTGCTCCTCCCATCCACGGCAAGGTCGGTTTGCGTGCGTCCGTCACTGGCGAGATCGTGATGGACGGCGTGTTCTGCCCCGAAGAAAACGCGTTTCCCGAAGTGCAGGGCTTGAAGGGTCCGTTTACTTGTCTGAACTCAGCGCGCTACGGTATTGCGTGGGGTGCATTGGGTGCCGCCGAAGACTGCTGGTTCCGCGCGCACCGTTACGTGATGGACCGCAAACAGTTTGGCCGCCCGTTGGCGGCGAACCAGCTGATCCAGAAGAAGCTGGCCGACATGCAAACCGAAATCGCACTGGGCCTGCAAGGTTGTCTGCGTCTGGGGCGTATGAAGGATGAGGGCACGGCTTCCGTCGAAATCACGTCCATCCTGAAACGCAACTCTTGCGGCAAGGCGTTGGACATTGCGCGGCTTGCGCGCGACATGATGGGGGGCAACGGTATCTCGGATGAGTTTGGCGTGGCGCGGCATCTGGTGAATCTGGAGGTTGTGAATACCTATGAAGGTACGCACGATATTCATGCGCTGATTTTGGGGCGGGCGCAGACGGGGATTGCGGCGTTTGCGAACTGAGGTTTTGAATACCTTTTGTGCCAGCGTTTGTGGGGGCCGGGAATGGGGTATTGGCCCGCGCCTCATCAGTCCCCTTCGGGTCCAGCAAATCGGCGCAAACCAATACCCCACTCCCAGCAAGTGATGTTGTTGGTGTCGTGAAAGTTTTTGGAAAATACAAAACGGGAGCTCAATATGCAATCGGAAGATCAACGCAAGAAGAGCGCCGCCTTAGTTCAAACAGTGCTCATCTGCATTACGGTAGACGCCATGTTTTTGCTGTTGTTGCGCTCGATTTTTGGGACGTTTGCAGAAGCTTTATTCATCTCTCTTCTTGTCATCGGGCCCGTAACGTTTTGGTTTGGTGCACCTCTCTATCGGTACTTGCAGCGAGCAAATAAAAACGCATAAAGGAAAGAACGCACCATGACAGAAAAGCCCTCCGCCCTAGGCCACCTCAAAGTGCTGGACCTCTCCCGCGTTCTGGCAGGCCCGTGGTGCACGCAAATGTTGGCCGACCTGGGTGCGGATGTGGTCAAGGTAGAGAAACCGGGCGAGGGTGATGACACGCGCCACTGGGGCCCTCCGTTCTTGCAGGACGCAGAGGGCAACGCCACAGAGCATGCCAGCTACTTCACCGCCTGCAACCGCAACAAGCGCTCTATCACCATCGACATTGCCAAGCCCGAAGGGCAGGAGATCATTCGCACGATGGCGTTGCAGAGTGACATCCTGGTGGAGAACTTCAAGGTCGGTGGTCTTGCGCATTACGGGCTGGATTACGACAGCCTGAAAGCGATCAACCCCAAGCTGATTTACTGCTCCATCACCGGCTTCGGCCAGACCGGGCCGTATGCCGAGCGCGCGGGGTATGACCTGATGATTCAGGCGATGAGCGGGATGATGAGCATTACCGGGCGGCCGGATGGCACGCCCGGTGGCGGGCCGCAGCGTGCGGGGGTGGCGATCACCGATGTGTTCACCGGCATCTACGCCACCAGCGCGATTCTGGCGGCGTTGGAAGTGCGGCATCGCACGGGCAAGGGACAGCATATCGACATGGCGCTGCTCGATGTGGGCATGGCGATTCTGGCGAACCAGGCAGCAGGCTTTTTGAACACCGGCAAGGTGCCGCAGCGGCAGGGCAACAGCCACCCGAGTCTCGCGCCGTACCAGGATTTTCCGACCAAAGACGGTGCGATGCTGCTGGCGATTGGCAATGACGGGCAGTTCAGCCGGTTCAGCCACGCGGTGGGCAAACAGGAGTGGGCGGCGGATGCGCGCTTTG
>JAYWAV010000414.1:0-8800 GCA_043782015.1 Rhodoferax sp.
CTCGACGGGGCCGAGCTTCACGTCATGCGTGTCTTTGGTGTAACTGAAACTGCCATAGGCCAGGCCCAATACGCCAGCGACGATCAGCGCCAGTGCGGCTATTTTGATTGCATTCATGGATTCCCTTTTATGTGCTGCGCAACGGTAGCACGTAGCGTGCGCAAAGTCTGTGCGCAACCGCCCACAAGCCAGCGACATTGGGGCGCCGCCCGGTGCCCGGTAAAATACCGGGTTTCTCCCAGTCCCTCCCCCTCATCCTTCCCCAGGAGCTGCCTCGCATGGCCCCCACCCAAAACACCCCACAAATGGCCAACGCGATCCGCGCGCTGGCAATGGACGCAGTGCAACAAGCCAACTCCGGCCACCCCGGCGCCCCCATGGGCATGGCTGACATGGCGGTGGCCCTGTGGGGCGAGCACCTGAGCCACAGCCCGACCAACCCGCACTGGATGAACCGCGACCGCTTCGTGCTGTCCAACGGCCACGGCTCCATGCTGATTTACGCGCTGCTGCACCTCACTGGCTATAAGCTGCCAATGTCGGAGCTGAAGAACTTCCGCCAACTGCACAGCAAAACCGCTGGCCATCCCGAATTCGGCATCACTCCTGGTGTGGAAACCACTACCGGCCCGCTGGGCCAGGGCGTCACCAATGCCGTCGGCATGGCGCTGGCCGAGAAGCTGTTGGCCTCCGAATTCAACCGCGAAGGCCACACCGTCGTAGACCACCACACCTATGTGATGCTGGGCGACGGCTGCCTGATGGAGGGCATCAGCCACGAAGCGGCATCCCTGGCGGGCGCTTGGAAGCTGTCCAAGCTGATCGCGATGTACGACGACAACGGCATCTCCATCGACGGCCAGGTCACCCCCTGGTTTGCCGACAACACCGCGCTGCGCTTTGTGGGCTACGGCTGGAACGTGCTGGGCCCGATCGATGGCCATGACGTCGCTGCTGTGTCCAAAGCCATTGCTGACGCGAAAGCGCAGAACGACCGCCCCACATTGATCATCTGCAAAACGCATATCGGCTTCGGTTCACCCAACCGCGCCAACACGTCCAAGGCCCACGGCGAGCCACTGGGGGCCGAAGAAATCAAGCTCACGCGAGCCGCGCTGGGCTGGGACTCCGCGCCGTTCGTGATCCCCAAGGAAATCTACGCTGACTGGGACGCGAAAGAAAAAGGCAAGGCCGCGGAAGCCGCCTGGAACGGAAAGTTCGCTGCCTACAAAGTCGCATTCCCTGACCTGGCCAAAGAACTGGTCCGTCGCATGAAGGGCGACCTGCCGAAGAACTTTGTGCAGACCGCGGTCGATACCGTGATCGGTGCACACCAAAAGGCGGAGACTGTGGCCAGCCGCAAGGCCTCGCAACTGGCGCTGGAAGCCTTCACCGCTGCGCTGCCCGAAATGCTGGGCGGCTCGGCCGACCTGACAGGCTCCAACCTGACCAACACCAAGTCCACGTCCAGCCTGCGTTTTGACACGCTGACCGGCGCGGTGGTCAAGAACGAAGCTGGCCAGGGTGGCCGCCACATCAACTACGGCGTGCGTGAATTCGGCATGGCCGCAATCATGAATGGCATCACGCTGCATGGTGGCTTCATCCCCTACGGCGGTACGTTCCTGACCTTTAGCGACTACAGCCGCAACGCGATCCGCATGGCCGCGCTGATGAAGATTCGCGTGATCCATGTGTTCACGCACGACTCCATCGGCCTGGGCGAAGACGGTCCGACCCACCAGTCCATCGAGCATGCTGCATCGCTGCGCCTGATTCCGAACCTGGACGTATGGCGTCCGGGCGATACCGCTGAAACCGCAGTCGCCTGGACGGTCGCTCTGCAAAACACCAGCAAGCCGACCGCGCTGCTGCTGAGCCGCCAAAACATCAGCTACGCGCCCAAGGGTGACTCGGCTTCCGCCCCCGATGCCAGCGGTATCGATGCGATCAGCAAGGGTGCATACGTGCTGGCCGAGCCAACCGAAGTGGGACTCAACAAAAAGGCGCAAGCCGTCATCATCGCCACCGGCTCTGAAGTTCAACTGGCATTGAAGGCGCAAGAGTTGCTGGCCACCCGCAAGATCGCCGTGCGCGTGGTCTCCATGCCCAGCACCACCACCTTCGACAAACAAAGCGCTGCCTACAAGCTGGAAGTGTTGCCCGCAGGCATCCCCCGCATCGCGGTAGAAATGGGCTCTACCGACGGCTGGTGGAAATACGGCGTCTCCGCGGTGGTGGGTATCGACACCTTCGGTGAGTCTGCGCCTGCACCGGTGCTGTTCAAGCACTTTGGTTTCACGCCAGAGAATGTCGCCGACACCGTGCAGAAGGTGCTCACGCGCAAATAATCTGCACGTAATCGGGACGTAACCCGTACGCCATAACATCCTGCAAAATCAGTTCTTCTTTTAAGGGGCTCCCATGACGATCAAGATTGGTATCAACGGCTTTGGCCGTATCGGACGCAACGTATTGCGCAGCGCCATTCAAAACTTCAGCGACATCGAAGTCGTTGGTATCAATGACCTGCTGGAGCCCGAGTACCTGGCGTACATGCTGCAGTACGACAGCGTGCATGGCCGCTTCAAGGGCACGATCGCGGTTGAGGGCAATACCTTGATCGTCAATGGCAAGAAGATTCGCCTGACGCAGGAAAAAGACCCCACCAATCTGAAATGGAATGAAGTCGGTGCCGACATCGTGATCGAATCCACCGGTATCTTCCTGGACAAGGCCGGTGGCGAGAAGCACCTGGCAGCAGGCGCCAAGAAGGTCATCTTCTCTGCCCCATCCAAAGACGACACGCCCATGTTTGTCTACGGTGTGAACCACGCCACCTACAAGGGCGAAGCCATCATCTCCAACGCGTCCTGCACCACCAATTGCCTGGCTCCGCTGGCCAAGGTTGTGCATGACAAGTGGGGCATCAAGCGCGGCCTGATGACGACCGTGCACGCTGCGACAGCCACACAGAAGACCGTAGACGGCCCATCCAACAAAGACTGGCGCGGCGGCCGCGGCATTCTGGAAAACATCATTCCATCGAGCACGGGCGCCGCCAGGGCCGTGGGCGTGGTGATTCCCGAGCTGAACAAGAAGCTGACCGGCATGTCTTTCCGCGTACCCACGAGCGATGTATCCGTCGTTGACCTGACTTGCGAACTGAACAGCCCCGCCACATTGGCCGAAATCTGCGCAGAGATGAAGGCACAGTCCCAAGGCGCGCTGAAGGGCGTGCTGGGTTACACCGAAGACAAGGTCGTCGCGACCGATTTCCGCGGCGAGACCTGCACCAGCGTGTTCGACGCCGATGCATCGATCGCTTTGGATGGCACCTTTGTCAAGCTGGTGAGCTGGTATGACAACGAGTGGGGTTACTCGAACAAGTGCCTGGAGATGGTGCGCGTCGTCGCCAAGTAATTTAGTTGGTGTTGCTGGGTTAGTGAGGTTCTCTCGCCCGCCGATGCTGCGGGGTATACGTTTTGCTTCGTGTCCCCCGCCCGCTTCACGGGCTCCTCCTTTATCTACGCAAAACGCACACCCCCCACCATCCGCTGGACACCCTGCTGTCGTTGCGGACTTGATCCGCAATCCACGGGTGCAAGGTCAAACCCGAGATGACAGCCAGGCACTCAGCCAGATCAGGTGGGTTGGGTGGTCTTTTTCGGGGGGTCAAGGAGGAGCGCCCTCACGGCGCGGGGGACACGTACGAAAAAGAGTACCCGACACGCATGATCCTGAAGTAGCGCAACCCTCATAGGGAAGCGCAAACAATGCCTCCACAACGCAACGCACAAAGGCAACCCATGAACCGAGGCATTCTCTACGCCGCTCTGGCCTACACGTTTTGGGGCCTTTTCCCGATTTACTTTCACATGCTGGCACAGGTCCCTGCGCTGGAAGTGATCATGCACCGTACCGTCTGGTCGTTGGTGTTCCTACTGGCTATATTGCTGGTGCACAAACACTGGGCCTGGTTACCCGAGCTGTTGCGCAAACCGCGTGTGCTCGCTGCGTTCGCGCTGTCGGCGCTGCTTCTCTCTGCGAATTGGTTGATGTATGTGTGGGCCGTGCAAAACGGACATGTGCTGGACGCCAGCCTGGGCTATTTCATTTTGCCGCTGGTCAACGTCGCGATGGGTTATGTATTGCTGCACGAGCGGCCGCGGCCCTGGCAGTGGGTAGCCGTAGGGCTGGCCAGCGCCGGCGTGCTGTGGCTCACCGTGCAGGCCGGGCACTTGCCCTGGATCGCGCTGTTTCTCGCATTCACCTTCGGCTTTTACGGCCTGTTGCGCAAGGTTGCCACGCTGGGTGCGCTCGAAGGCCTGGCGCTGGAGACCATGATCCTGGCGCCGTTGGCGCTGGCCGCTTTGGGCTGGTGGGCTGCCCAAGGCCAAGGCGTTTTTTTGCAAGGCGATATGCGCATGGTGGGCTTGCTGCTGCTGGCCGGGCCACTGACCGCCATTCCGCTGCTGCTGTTTGCCGCCGGTGCGCGGCGCGTACCGCTCACGACGATGGGCATCCTGCAATACATCTCGCCCAGCCTGCAGTTTGCTTTGGGCGTCTGGATGTTTGGCGAACCGTTTGAGCACGCGCGCTTTGCCGGTTTCGCCCTGATCTGGACTGCGCTGCTGGTTTACAGTGCCGAAGGCTGGTGGCGCAGCCGCAGTGCAGCGTGAAATTTCGGTATCAAATGGGCCGCTAGCGCCCGTCAGATGTGCGTAAGTAGCTATTAAAAAAATAGCAAGCAATATTTTTTGGGATTTCTGTAAGTTGTTGAAGGTAGCCACGACCAATGGTGGCAAACGGGAGCGAGCGCGTCTTTGGCGGTGGCCCTGATTGCAACCAACCTGTGTTCTTCAACCTCAAAGGAAATCTCATGCAATCCAACTTCAAATCCGCCATCGCTATCGCCAGCGCAGCTGCCGCTCTGTTCGCCATGGGTGCCACCGTCACGACCGCCCACGCTGCGGACGACATGTCGGTCAAATGCGCCGGTATCAACAGCTGCAAAGGCACCTCCGACTGCAAGACTGCCGAGAACGCTTGCAAAGGCCAAAACGTCTGCAAGGGCCACGGCTGGAACACCAAGGCATCCGCCAAGGAATGCACCGTCGCTGGCGGCAAGGTCGTCAAGTAATCACAACATGATTTCCATCCACGGCTTTGGCGTCGGTCTGCGCACCGAGCACTACGCTGCGTTCGAGGCCGGACCCCAAGTGGGTATCGACTGGCTGGAAATCCTGTCCGAGAACTATATGGTGCCGGGCGGCGCTCCGCTGTGGCACCTCGACCGTATCCGTCGCGACTACCCCATGGTGATGCATGGGGTATCGCTCAATATTGGCGGTACCGATCCGTTGAACCTGGACTATTTGCGTGACCTGAAAGCACTGGCAGCGCGGGTGCAGCCAGCGTGGGTCTCAGACCACCTGTGCTGGACCGGCATGGACGGCCTGAACCTGCACGACCTGTTGCCCGTGCCTTATACAAAAGCATCTCTGCGCCATATCAGCGAGCGCATCCAGCGCGTGCAGGACTTTCTCGGGCGCCGGCTGGTGCTGGAGAACCCCTCCACCTACGTGGCGTTTGCCGCGGACGACATGCCGGAGTGGGTGTTTCTGAACGAATTGCTGCAGCAGGCCGATTGCGAGCTGCTGCTGGATGTGAACAACGTCTATGTCAACAGCGTCAACCATGGGTTCAACCCCCATGCCTACATGGATGCCCTGCCAGCGGCCCGTGTGCGCCAGATCCACCTGGCGGGCCACACGGTGCGCGACGGCTACCTGATCGACACCCACGACCACCCGGTGTGCGAGGCGGTATGGCAGCTCTATGGCTACACCGTGCGACACTGCGGCTCGGTGCCCACAATGATCGAACGGGATGACCACATCCCGCCGCTGAATGAACTGGTGGAAGAACTGGATCTGGCGCGCCAGGTGCACGCCGAGGCGATGGCCCCTGCAAGGTGCGCAGCATGATGTCCTTGCAAAATTTACAGGGCCAGATGCAGGCTGCTTTACTGGGTGATCAGCCCCCACCGGCAGGCCTGCTGAGCGACCGGTGCGAGGCGCAGTTTGCGGTGTACCGCCATGCCTACCGTGCGCGCCTGTGCGCCGCGCTGCGCGACAACTACGAAGTGCTGCCCCTGGTCATGGGCGACGACGCGTTTGATGCGCTGGCCCATGCCTACATCGCTGCCCAGCCGTCAGCCCACTATTCGCTGCGCTGGTTCGGGCATCTGCTGCCGGCTTTCATGGAGGCGCGTGATGATCTGGTGGACCACCCCGCCATGCGCGACCTTGCGTGCATGGAATGGGCCTTGCGTGGGGCCTTTGATGCCGCCGAAGCCCCGCTGCTGACACTGGCAGAGCTGGCTGCTGTGCCACCCACTATATGGCCACAATTGCGTTTCGAGTTGCACCCTTCCGTGCACATGCTGCAGCTTGAATGGGCCGTCGGCCCGGTCTGGCGCGCGCTGAAATTGGAGCAGGAAGAGGTTCCCCCGCCTGATGCGCTGACACACGCCATGCTGGTCTGGCGCGAAGGTTTGCGTACCCGCTGGAAATCCCTGGACGACATGCAAGCGCTCTTCGTGCGCAGCCTGCAGTCGGGCGAATCCTTCGGACAACTGTGTGAACACCTGGCCACACATTTGACTGAACATGCGGCAACCGACGATGTGGCGCAAGCCGCCGTGCGCGTGTTGTCTGAGCTATTGCAAATGGGCGTCCTGTGCCGCATGCTTGCAGTTGCTGACAACGGCGCGACCTGATTGTTACCCTTACCGAAAGCTTTTTCATGTCCTTCCCTACCCACCCTCTGCTGCGCCGGGCGTCTGCCTTGCTGGAGATGATCCAGCGGCTGCTCACCTATCTGCAGGCTCCTGCTGCGCTGGGTGCGCGCTACTTTGTAGCTGCTGCTTTCTTCCGCTCGGGTCTGACCAAAATCGCCGACTGGGACACCACCCTCGCGCTGTTTGCCGATGAATACCATGTGCCGCTGTTGCCAAGCCATGTGGCAGCTGTCATGGGCACCTTTGGCGAATTGTTTTTCCCGGTCTTGTTGGTGTTTGGCCTGTTCGGCCGCTTCGCCGCGATCAGCCTGTTTGTCGTCAACATCGTTGCAGTGCTGAGCCTGTCCGAGATTGCGCCCGCAGCGCTGGAGCAGCATTACCTGTGGGGCACCCTGCTGTTCGCTCTGGTGGTGTGGGGCCCGGGAAAATGGTCGCTGGATGCCTGGTGGTGGCCCCGCTTCGTGCAAGCCAATCGCTGATCGAATAGCCCAACCGCGTGCCCATTCTCATGAAAAAAATCGCTACCCTGCTGGTTTCCTGTGCGCTTCTGTGGGGTGTGACTGCCCACGCCCAAACCTCTGTCGCGCCCCCGCTGCTGGCGCAGGCCACTACGTTGGAGGGCGCCGGCTTTGACCAGGCGTCCCTCAAAGGCAAGGTGGTCATGCTGTTCTACTGGTCGACGCGCTGCGCGGTATGCCGCTCCCACTTGCCGGAGCTGCGCGCCAACATGCTCGGCTGGCGCGGCAAGCCCTTTGTTTTGGTCACCATCAATGTGGATAGCGATGCATCCGAGTGGCGGGCCTATGAACGCATCGTGACCCAAACCCAATCTGCGCGCCCGGTGGTGTTGTGGTCGCCAGGGCAAGTCACGGCCAAACTGCCGCTGACGCTGGTGCTGGACACCAATGGCAAGGTATTCGCCCGGCACGAGGGCCGTATTGCCCCCGAAGCCTGGGACTCCGTCGCCGAGATACTGCCCTAGCGGTGCCTTGCAAAGCGGGCAGGTTCAAGCGGCAAAAATGGACCGTGGTTGCGCGTTAAATACTTGCGCAGCCTGAGTGGCCAAGGTGTATCGTGGAGGTCTTATGTCATTGACCATTGCGCAAATCATCAACAACACCACTGCTGGTAATTTGGGCAATGGGCAAACGACGGCCCAGTCTGCAACGGCAGCAAGTCCCGCGTCCAAGCCGATGGACAAGGCAACTGCCCGCATTCAGACACAGCTCGACACCACTGCGGCCCAGTTGTCCTCGTTCGGCAAGCTCAAGTCGGCGGTGTCAAATGCGCAGCTGGATGCCAAGGCACTGAGCGCCACCACGCCCCAATCCAGCGCGGCCGATGTGCGGACTGCAGCCAGTCGTTTTGCCACCAGTTTTAATGTCGCTGTCCTCACCGCCAACTCCACCGCCGCGCTGCCAGGTGCGTCGCCAGCGGAAACCAGCGGCGCACGGCGTGTCACGCGCGATCTCGGCAATGCCTTGTCGGCCAATACTGGGGTGGCCGATGCCATCAAAAAGCTGGGCTTCAAGCTCGAATCGGACGGCACGCTGACGGTGGACGCGAAGAAATTTGACGCGGCGCAAAAAGCCGATCCAGTAGCGGTGCAAGCCACACTGGCCAAGCTCGCGCAGGCGGTAGAAAAATCTGCCAGCAATGAGCTGACCGCCGGTGGCGTGGTCAACGGTTCGATTGCCTCGCTGAACCAGCGCTCCACCACGTTGAAGAGCCAGCAGAGCGCGATACAGGCCATGGTCAAGCAGCTCTCTGCCAGCCAGACAACGGCCGATACCAGTACCGGCTACGTCGGCTACGGTTTGTCGGCCTACCTCAAGTAGACCTAACGTCTATTGCAGGCTCGGCGCTGCAAGCGCGCCTGTGCTGGCTTATGACAACCAGCGAACGTTGTTCACCATCTCGTCGAAAAAGGCACGCAACGTTCCTGGGCTCATGGCATAGGGATCGAACTCGGCGGCGCTGGAGTATTTCAGGTAC
>JAYWAV010000415.1:0-8755 GCA_043782015.1 Rhodoferax sp.
ATGGCAGTCATCAAGTCGCCGGTTAGAAGATATTTTTTAGCCTTTACATAGCCGATGAGCTGTGGCCAGAGCAATGCCCCGCCATCCCCGGCGACCAGACCAACCTTTACGTGGGGATCACCAATTTTCACGCCACCATGCGCTACGACAATGTCGCAGCACACAGCCAATGTCGCACCAAGGCCTGTGGCATGCCCGTTCAGGCGGCAGATCAGCGGCTTGGCAAGATCTAATTGGGAGTAGATGATCGCTTTAGCCTCGACCGCCACGGCCTCGAATTCTTGCGGTCTGTCGATCGACGACTGCATCCAGTCAAGGTCACCTCCGGCGCAAAAGGCCTTGCCGTTTCCGGTAAGCACCACCACATCGGATTCGCCATCATGGGCGGCATCTGTAAAAACGTTTGCCAACTCGGTGTGAAGCCGGCCATTAATGGCATTGAGTTGCTCGGGCCGGTTCAGCTTGATGATGAGCACACGCCGTTGCCATTCAAACGAAATGCATTGGTATTCTTCCCACTTCATGATGTCTCCCGGTTTAACTGATTCAAGGAGCCGCTCGGGCTGAACGGGCGGCGTCGGCCTGCGCAAAGGCGTCCAGATGCGCGTCGCGGTCACCGAGCAAACGATTGATGACCATGATGCGTTTGAAGTAATGGCTTACCGTGAGTTCTTCTGTGGTGCCTATGCCGCCATGCATTTGAACCGCCTCATGCGAGATCGTGCGACCCGCGCTGATCGTGTGTACTACAGCGCCCATAACAGCACGCTTGCGATGTGGTCCGTTGGCTGGACCGCTGGCCACGATAGCGCGCTGGGATGCGGACACAATGGCTGCCGTTTCCTGCTCCAGCATGAACAGCTCGACCATTCGATGCTGCAATGCCTGGTTTGTGCCAATGGGGCGGCCAAACTGCCGACGTTCTTTCAGGTAGGCCAGGGTCAAGCGGTTGAGCGCACTCATGGCTCCATGCGCTTCTGCGCACAGCGCGACCCGGGCGCTGTCGAAAGTTTCTTCAAGCAAGGCCTTGCCCTCACCACGCTGGCCGACCAGGGTTGCCGCGGCCCCATCAAATTCAAAAGATGCGGCACCGCGTCCGTCTAGTAGTTTGTAATTAGTCTTGCGCACACCCGCCTGCCCAAGCGGAACTGCAAACAGCGCCAGGCTGGCGCCATCGCCGGGCGATTCAAGCGCACTGACGATTAACTCATCGGCTGTATCACCATGGAGCACCATGCGCTTGCGTCCGGTAAGCCTACCCCCGGAAAGGTGCGTTGCGACATCGCCATCCACGCCATCGGCAAGGCTTTCGGTATGAGCCAACGCAAACAAACGGCTGCCTGACGCCAGCGTCAAAAGACGCTCACTTGCACCTTTATCACCACTTTTTCCAGCCAGCGCGAGTAGCTGGCCACACAGCACCACATTGGCAAACAAAGGTTCGAGCGCAAGATACCCACCGACATAACGCATGAGTGCGGCAATGGCGGCCGGGTTGCCGCCAAAGCCGCCATCGTCCAGCCCTAGTGGCGCGGCAAGCCAGCCCATGCGGGCATAGTCTTTCCAGACCTCAACGCCGAATCCTGCAGGCGATTTGAGCAGCGTTCTATGCGCATCAAAGTTGTACTTGTCTTTTCCGTACCGTTCAATACTGTCAGCCAGCATGCCCAGCGTTTCAGCATCAAGCGTGTTGAGGTTTGTTTCAGTCATTACAGCCCCAGAACAGCTTTTGCGATGATATTGCGCTGGATTTCATTAGAGCCACCGTAGATGGTCGCAGCGCGACCGTGCAGGTGATCCTTCAAAATCCCGGGCGCTTCAAAGGGTCCTTCTGCCGGCTCGGAACCCATGCCGACCAGGTCGGCCGCGTTATAAACAATGCCCGCCAGTCCCAGAGCATCGACCATGGCCTCGGCGATGTCCTGTTGAAGCTCGGAGCCGCGTATTTTCATCAGTGAAGCCTCTGCACCTGGTTCACTGCCGGACATGGCGTCGGCCACAGCCTGATAACAAGTTGACTGCAACACGAAATGACGTAGTTTGAGTTCCGTCAAGCGCCGCGCAAAAGGCGCGTATTCGGCCAGAGGTTTTCCAGCGCGTAGTGTTGATGCGGCCAGCTCTTCCAGGCGTCGCAATTGCCGCGTGGAACGTCCGACTTCGGCCACCAATATGCGTTCGTTGCTGAGTAGCACCTTCGCATATGTCCAGCCGCCGCCTTCCTCGCCGACCAGGTTCTCAATCGGCACATGTACTTCGTCAAAGAAGACTTCATTGACGTCATGGCACATGTCCATGGTGATGATGGGCCGTATGGTGATTCCGGGCGACTTCATGTCGATCAGCAGGAAAGAGATTCCTTTTTGCGGCCGGTCTTCCTGGCTCGTTCGCACCAGACAAAATATCCAGTCGGCCCACTGTACATAAGTGGTCCAGATTTTCTGTCCCGTGACCACGTAGTGATCGCCATCGCGCACTGCGCGGGTGCGCAGACCCGCAAGATCAGAACCTGCACCGGGCTCGGAATAACCTTGGGCCCACCAGTCATCGCTGCTGCGTATGCCGGGCAGAAAACGATCTTTTTGCGCCTGTGAACCGAAGTTGTAAAGAATCGGCCCCACGTAATTGACGCCAAATGGAATAAGCCACGGCGCCCCGGCCTCGGTCGTTTCCTCTTCAAAAATAAAGCGCTGCAACGGTGTCCAGTCACAACCACCATATTGCCTGGGCCAGTGTCCGACTGCCCAGTCCTGGGCATCAAGCAATTTAAGGTAGCCAACGTAATCCTCCTTTTCAAGCTTGAGGTTATTCATCACCTTGTGCTTGAGAGCGGCGGGCATTTTTTCGGCACAGAAACGGCGCACTTCAGCGCGGAACTGCGCGGGATTCGGGCTATTTTTCATGGCGCTTCAATTCGACGAAAAGCCAGCGGCCTTGGCGACTCTGGCATTGAGTTCAAAGGGGCTGGGCGGCCATATGGCAACCTGCGCCAATCCAGGTTGTGGTAGGGCGGTAATTGCGAGACCAGCAGCTCGGCGCACCAAGAAATTCATATTTGCTTTCCAGATTTTCAGGCTGCAGTCTTGAACGACTGGGAGTTATTTGGGACGGGAATTGGGGGCCACTGCAATTCTGTAGCCTTCGGACCGCCATAGGCCTTAAGCAGGCCGGCGATTGTCCACTTAAGCAACTCGTCTAGGCGCGAAAATCCCGACGCATGGCGCGTCAAGAGGCCGGTCTGGTACATCACGCTTGATATTTGCAAGGTCACGCCGTCAACCGGCGTCGCCTTGGACAGCTCGCCACTGCGTACAGCCATTTCGATCGCTGAGTATATTTCGTCTTCAAGCTTGCGCAAGGTTGCGCGAATGGTCTGCCGCATGTCGGTTGTCAACGCATCGGCTTCCATTGAAAACCGCGACAGCAGTCCCCATGGTCGCCCACCTTTGCCGTCCGGATTAAAGCTCAGGTAGGACTGAAAGGTCCAATCACGCATACGAATGAACTTTTCAACCAGGCTGGTGCTCTCGTCAATCCAGATTGACTCAGTCGCCTTTAGCGTTTGTTTTGAAACCCGGCGTAGTACGGCATCCGCGAGAGCCGCCTTGGTACGGTAGTAGTAGTGCACATTAGAGTGCGTAATGCCGAGTTCTTTACCGATACCCAAATAACTTACACCGTGATACCCATTGCGGATAAACAGGTCTGTAGCCACCGATTCTATCTTCTCCGTCGGGTCTACAGATGGTGCGGCGGCGGTGGTCTCTCGTATCAACTTGCGCGTTCCCACAGGACCTCCTGCATCGGCCGTGGTCGACCCTGCTGCGCGGCTTCGGTGCGCAATAAAAGCTGCGTCGATGATGGGAAACTGGGAAGTCGAACAAGATCGCGACCCTCCCAGTTGGGAATCCAGCAAACCTCAACATGGTGAAGAAGTCTCTCGCCGTCGATCGTAAATCGGCCAGAATAAGCCACCATCCGGTCAAGGCAGTGCGCCTTTTCGACGTCCGGAATTTTGTTCCATTCGCCAGTGAATCGCGGTCGATCCAATGAACCGATCAATACCTGCATGTGACCGGTAGGCCAGTAGCTTATGCATCCCCTGGCATGGGGACCGAGTGCATCCACCCACTCACCATCAGGCTGCTGCTCGGTAAATGACACCAGCGTCCAGTTCCCCACCAATTGTTTCAGATCAGTCACATGCCATCCTTTCAAATAACTTTGTCGCGTTCAAGCGCTGCGAACTCTTGCGCATCGAGTCCCAGCCAATGCTCATAAATGGCGACGTTGTCCCGTCCCACTTCGCCGCTGGGCTCAATGTCGGGCATCGGCGTATCGCTAAAACGCAGGGAAGATCTCGGCAACGGCATACGGCCGTAAAGCGGATGCTCGACCCACTCGATGGCTTTACGCCCATGCATGTGCTCATCGTTGACCACTTCGTCAAGGTCACGCACCGGCGCGCAGGTAACACCTGCCCCCACCAAATGCGTAAATGCATCGTTTTTGGTGTGTAGTCGCGTATAGGCCTCTACGATGCGATCCACCTCATCCATCCGCGAGACGCGGGCACCCAGCGTGGAATAGCGTTCATCTCCGATCAGTTCTGAGCGCCCTATGGCGTCAAGCAAACGGGTCCATTGCTCATCGCTGGCCGCAACGATTGCAATAAAGCCGTCCGTCGACGGATATGCGTTATAGGGTGACTCTGCCATGCCGCCATGGCGGTTGCCTGTACGAGCTGACACCTGCCCCTTTTTAGCGTAATACAGGCCGAGATTGGAAGCAAGCGAGGGATAAACCGATTCCATCATTGACACTTCAACCAGCCGGCCTGTCCCGGTCGTGTGGCGTTCAAACAGGGCCGAGACAATGCCAGCATAAAGATGAACACCGCCAAAGAAATCCGCAACCGCAGGGCCCACCTTGACAGGGGGGCGGTCCTCAAAGCCATTGATACTCATGAGTCCCGACATGGCCTGTACCGCGATGTCCATGGCTGGATAGTTCATCATTGGACCGGAACGGCCGTAACCAGAACCAGATGCATATACCAGTCCCGGATTGATTTCCCTGAGAGTGTCATAACCTAAACCAAGGCGCTCCATGACTCCCTGCGAAAAGTTTTCGACCACCACGTCCGCCTTCGCGATCATTTGCAAAAACAGTTCCTTTCCGCGCGCAGACTTCAGATCTAAAGTAATGAATTCCTTGTTCGAGTTGAGCATGGCGAAGGGCATGGCCGCACCGCCTACCTTGGCGCGGCGGCGGAGGTTTTCACCGCCCTTCGGTTCAATTTTTATGACGCGTGCACCCGCCATAGCCATCAGAAAAGTGCAGTAGGGTCCGTTATATATTTGACCGAGATCAACAACGGTCACACCCGACAGGGGTCCTTTTGTATTACCGGACATGGACTGGGTCTCGGGGCTTGGAAGGTTGAGGAGAAGCTGGCGCCTGGATGTTTGCTGGTTTACCCCCATCGGCAGGAAAGAATTCGATTGCCATTTTTTAGCGCCCCTTGCTGCCGCCCGAGAGCATTTCCCGGGCAATAACCATACGCTGAACTTCCGACGGTCCTTCACCGACTCGCCGTATTCGTAACTCGCGATACCAGCGTTCGAGAGGCAGTTCATGAGTCATCCCCATTCCGCCAAAAATCTGCATGCACCGGTCAACAACCCTGCCTGCGGCCTCCGTAGCGAAAACCTTGGCGACTGACGCATCGATCTTGATGTCCTTGCCAGCGTCACCATTCCAGGCGGCTTGATACACCAGCAAGCGCGACGCACGCAGATCCATCTCGGAGTCTGCCAGCATCCACTGAATGGATTGCTTTTCTGACAGGAGACTGCCAAAGGTTTTGCGCTGACGTGCCCACTCAACTGCCAGATCAAGAGCCGCCTGAGCGACACCAATGCTTGCAGCCGCATAGGGAACACGGGCATGCACCAACCATTCTTCGGCAATGGCAAACCCCGCGCCCTCATCGCCCAGCCGGTCTTCCACCGGAATTTCATAATTGTCAAAGTGAATCTCAAACGGCTGATACGAACGCATGACGCCGATTTTTTTGAGACTCATACCCGCTCGCTTGGGATCGATAATGAACGCCGTAATGCCAGCCCGATCCCCGCCAGCTCCGGTGCGCGCATATAGAACGCCCCACTCGCCCTTGTCAACGCCGGATATCCACATCTTCGAACCATTGACAATATAACGATCACCTTTTAACTCGGCCCGTGTGGCGATGGAGCGGGCCGGATCGGAGCCGCCACCCGCCTCGCTAATCGCTACGAAGGTTTTCGAACCCTTGGCAATGGCGCTGACGCCATACTTTTCAATCTGTTGCTGGGTGCCGCGAAAAACAACCTTCGGTGGATCCTGACCGAGCGCACCAGCAGCGGGGAAATACAGGCCCATCCGACATTTTGCAGCCTCTTCCGCCACCACACACTGGCCCAGCAGGTTCAACCCTGCACCGCCATATTCGGCAGGCGATTGTGCGCACCAAAGACCCATCTCGCGAACCTGCGCTTGCAGCTTTTCCAGCACCTGCGGAGCAAGACTGGTCGCATCGTGTGGCATCTTCTCTTCAGCCGGGCAGACATCGCGCTCCATGAAACGGCGCACTGTGTCAGCCAGCATCACATACTCGTCGGGGAGTGCCCAACTACCTGTTGTATCCAATCTGTGCTCCCAGTTAGATGAACATATAAAGACTAAATTTAAGCCATTTAGACATAAATGTCAAACATATATGTTTACAACGAAACATCGGCGACGCGCGATACGGGCAGAGGGTGACATCGAACAGCACGACTCGGCACAAGTCGCGAAAGTGAAGAAAAGATCACTTCCCGTGGCGCCGGCCTATCCATAAACAGGGTAGAGATCGCGTTATGTGGCCGAGGTCCAGGCTTCGCAGTTCTTCGGCATGACGCATGAAGAAGGCAGGCTAAACCGATTGCTTTTAACCTGATCCTCTTGGGGACGCCGAATCTAGGCAGAGCACCCCCGCTGGGCGGCCAACTTTTGCGGCACCCCCGGGGTGTCATCTAACCGATCAGTTCGGCTGAACGCCCGCCGCCTTGACAAGTTCAGCGTTTAACTCAAAGTCTCTTTTTAAAAAAGCGTCGAATTCAACCGGCGTCATGATCATCGGGTCCATCACCAAAGTGTTGAATTTCTCGCGCAATTCCGGCGAACGCAGGGCTTTGGCCGTTTCCTCGTTTAACCTATTGACTATGGCGCGCGGAGTCTTGGACGGTACAAACATGCCAATCCAAACGTCATATTCAGATTTCGGCAAGCCCGCTTCAACGGTGGTCAGCACATCGGGCAACGCCGATGACCGCTTGGAACTGCTGACTGCCAATGCGATCAGCTTGTCGGTCTTCATAAATGGAGTTGCCAGGCCGATGGGGCTAAAGTAGTAATCAACCCGGCCGGTCATTACCTCAGTCAACGCTTCTGACGAACTTTTGTAGGGAATATGCGTTCCGGTAAAGCCACCGGCAATACGCAAGCGCTCCGCGCCCAGATGAGTTGCGCCACCAGCGCCGGCAGAAGCATAGTTCATCGAGCCCGGCTTGGCCTTGGCCATTTTTACCAATTCGGGTAAGGTGCGGATGCCCTTGGATGGAGCCATCACCAGAACCATCGGAACCGACGCCAGCGGAATGACGCCGGAAAAATCTTTGGCGGCGTCATAACTGAGGTTGCGGTAAGTGGCCGGCGTCACTGTGTGCGAATTGGAGTTCACCAGAATCGTATAGCCGTCAGGCTCGGCGTGTGCGGCCGCAGCGGAGCCGATGGTGGTTCCGGCGCCAGGCTTGTTGTCAATGATGATCGGTTGGCCCAATTGTCGGGACACCTGCTCAAGCACCAGTCTCGCTACGACATCAGTTGCGGCACCCGCTGCAAATGGCACGATTGCCTTGATAGGCTTGGAGGGCCACGGCGCCGGCTGCGACTGCGACTGCGCCAGTACTGTAGCAGTAGCCACAGTAGTTGCCAGCAAGCATTGACGAAGAAATTTCATTGATGTCTCCTATTTTTGCGTAGAGTGAAAAAATGCGAATACTTCGGGTGGGTTCAGTATTAAATGTCTGGCATGGTGCGGACGCATTGCCTTTTTAAATCTCAATGTTGGCTCAAATTTAAAGCAATTAGACACAACTGTCAAACATATATGTTAGATAATTCATATCAGGAGATTTTTTACCTGCGCTGACGCCCTTGGCATTCGCTCCAAATGCTTACAGTCAAAGGCCACCATATCCGCACTGCATCAAGGTGGCGTCGACATTTGGCACATGGCTTCGAAAATTCTTTTTAAAGAACAAAAGGTCGCGGCATGAAGGTCTGGGTCCCTGAGCGAATGACTCAGCAAAGGCCTCTACCGGCTCGTACATCATTCGACGATGGCTGCTCGCTGCCGACACCTTACCTTTCCATGACTGCATCTAGGGTGCATGACCTTTTTGTGTTGGCACGCCCATAAAAAATCTGCATAGAGCTTATCTTGTCCGCAGTGATCGGGATTGGACTTGACCCGCTTTCGTAGACACATTTCAGCTTCCAGTACGAGGCTGCTCGAACGCCAGCGGGCTCAGCAGGTCTATATGAGCAATCCGAGAACGGAAATTTATACCCTTTCGAATAGGTATCTGGCCGCCACATTGGTTGCCTGATACCGGTCATTCGTGAATAGCTGCTCATGGCCCAGAGCGGCAGTCACAGCTCAGCTGGT
>JAYWAV010000416.1:0-3165 GCA_043782015.1 Rhodoferax sp.
TCTTTCAGCAAGCCCCAGCGCTTGTGCTGGGTCAGGAACCACATGCCGTCAGACAGGTAGGGGAATGTCACCGCGCCGTCGTTGTAAAACTTCATGTAATTGGGGTCGTCCCACGTCTTGCCCATGCCGTTCTGGTAGCGGCCCAGGATGCGCTGGTTGATGGCGTCCACGCTGGTGTTCACATAGCTCTTGTCGGCAATGGTCTCGGCCATCTTGTTTTTATTGGCAAGACCCGAGTCAATCCATTTGCTGGCCTCCAGAATCGCGGCCGTCACGGCGCGGGCTGTGTTGGGGTATTTTTTGACGAACTCGCCCGTGGTGCCCAGCACTTTTTCGGGGTGGTCCTTCCACACGTCCTGCGAGGTGGTGGCGGTCACGCCAATGCCGTCAATGATGGCGCGGTGGTTCCATGGCTCGCCCACGCTGAAACCGTCCATGTTGCCTACGCGCATGTTGGCCACCATCTGCGGCGGCGGCACGGTGATGACCTTGGCATCCTTGATGGGGTTGATGCCGTTGGCCGCCATCCAGTAGTACAGCCACATGGCGTGCGTGCCGGTCGGGAAGGTTTGGGCAAACGTGTATTCGCGCTTCTCAAGCGCCATCAGCTTGGCGAGGCTGGCGCCGTCCACCGCGCCTTTATACGGCTGTAGATTAGACAGCTGCGGCGCTATGGAAGCACCTCATGCGGGGCGGCAAATCCACGCAAAAACGCCGATCGGAAAGCCGATCGGCGTTTCTTTGTGGTGCCCTTTGGGCACTGCATTTGTGCAGCGCACCATGGCGGCGCTCTGTGGTGCCTTGTCGGCCACTCAGGCCTAGCGCGACTTCAGCGGGCTGGTGCCGGTACGACCACTAGCGTGTCGCCAGTTTTGCCTTTTTGTCCCTCAGGACCTGTGTCGCCAGGGGTGCCTGTAGTGCCTGCCGATCCTGAAGCGCCCGTGGCGCCCATTGAACCGGCCGATCCCGTGGCGCCTGTCGGGCCTGCAGGGCCTGGAACCGGGGTGGGGACGGCTACGACGGCAGGTGCCACGACGGTGGAAGGGCGATCACAGGCTGTGAGGGCGACAGCCACAACCGCGGCGTAAAAAACGATTGAATATTTCATAAAAACTCCTGTTGGATAAAAAATCAGCTCCCTCGCGGGGTCTGTACATCACGCTTTGGGCGTATCGCCGAAAGGCGGGTTTGGAACCATCGCTGGCCTGTGCCAGGATGGTGGGTCAGCGCTGCTGAAACAGCACTAATTTGGATTCGTGGTTCAAGTCACCTCGACTGGCGGTGACCGTGATCTCATAACGGGCTCCCGGCACGGGAATCTGAGGCTGAAAGCTGAAAGCAAAGTTGCCCTGCGAATCCGATCGGAGAGACTGGCTGAAAATTTGCTGGTTGATACCGAAAAAACCAGCCACTGAGGCGATGGCTTGCACCTGCACTTCAACTTTTGAGTCCGGAGCGGTTCGGCCCCTAACCTCTACTGGACCGTTGTTCACCTGGGCATTGTTTGCGTGGCTGGTGATGTCCAGCGGCAAGCTGACAGCGGCTGCTGTTGCCTGCGTCGCGCCAACGACCACCACCCAGCTTTGCCGAACGGCATTGCCGGCGTTGTCGGCTGCGGTCAGCTCGATGGTGTTGGGGCCATTGCGCATGTCGCCGCGCCACGTCACAAATTGGGGGGTGATGGTCGCGCCACGGGTCACATCTTGACCGGCCACCATTAACTTGACGCTGCGGGGGTCAACGCCCACGCCGCCGCTATCGTCGAATGTCGCGGAGACGGACACGGTGTTGCCGACCACAAATTCATTGTTTCGTGGGGCCAGATTGCGGATTGTGGGGGAGCGGGCATCGACAAGCAATGCCTGATTGAGCCTCGATTGGACTGATTTTCCATTGGCTTCAAGCGTGCCCACGATGTTCAAGGACGGCGGGAAGTTGTCATCACGGCGAATCGTGTAAGCACCTTCATAACGGCCGGAGCGCACTTCGCGCATTGGCACGTCACGTACTACACCTTCAATGTTGAAGCTGGCGCGCGCACTTGGGGTGCCAGCAATTACAAATCGCAACTCTGTACCAGGCTCAATGCGCGCGATCGGCAAAACAGTGAAGCGTTCAATCAAAGCGCCAACGACAGCAGCCGCTGGTGGTGGCGCCACTGCGGGCGCCGCCACCACCGGAGCTACAGCGGCCACCAAGCCGCGAGTAATTACGGTAGAGCCTTTGCGGCCTCGCAGCGTAGCCAGCGCGGTGGGAGGGGAGGTCAAACGGTCTCGGCGGCTAAACGTGTAGCTGCCTTCATAAACCCCCGCTTCGACTTCTCGCAGGACGATGGTTTTGGCGATGCCACTTAAACGCACGCTCGCCTGCCCTTTCGGCGTGCCTTCTAACGTGAAATTGATGTCGCTTCCGGGCAATAACTGATCAGTCTGATCGACCGTGAAGCTTGAAACTTGTGGGGCCTGGCGTGAACTGATTGACGCCGCCGTCACCAATGTGGGAGAAGTGCCTGCGAAGCCAGCCACAAACAGAGGGACCAAAAGGGGCGCTAAACGCCGAATGATTGCCATGAAGGACACCTTTTTTATTAGTTATTGCCATAACACTATTTGTAACAACGTGCCTTAGCTGTAACCGTAGGAGATTGTGCTCACAGACCGTGAGCGCTTGGCGCCAGAACAGTTCAGGCGAATGACAAAAAGGGACCCACTAGTCGGAGGTCTGAGCGCAAGCGAGGCGCCGTGAATTGGTGGCGATGCCAGGCCGTCAGCCGGGCAAGTCGGCCGCGTCCAGCATGCGCTGCGCCACCTCGTCCAGGCGCAGGCCCTTGTCCATGGCGGTCTTGCGCAGTTTTTCGTAGGCAACTTTTTCACTCAGGCCCTGGCACTGCATCAACAGGCCTTTGGCGCGGTCAATGACCTTGCGGTCTAGCAGCTCGGTCTTGGCGTCCTCCAGCTCTTTTTGCAGCCCTTGCTCATGCTCGAAGCGGGCCATGGCCACATCGAGAATCGGGCGAATCCGCGCGGGTGACAGGCCCGCTACGATGTACGCCGACACCCCGGCCGCCACAGCGGCCCGCACGTTGGAGGTGTCGTCGTCGTTGGTGAACAGTACGATGGGGCGGCGGTCGCTGCGGGTGGCCATAACCACAGGCTCCAGCGAGTC
>JAYWAV010000417.1:0-3163 GCA_043782015.1 Rhodoferax sp.
ACACGTTAATTCGAAAGACCCTCGATGTGCGGTGTATCGGGGACTGGGTCAGAATCTGCTGCATGTCTTCCCGGCCCGAACCCTCCATGCCACCCCCGATGTTTGCGCAATTGCTCGGTTACAGCGGGCTGATCCCGTTTCTGGGGCTCAGTGCTGCGGCCTGGATGGTGCGGGGCGCGTGGCAAGCACAGCTGTTGTATGCCTTGCTGGCTTACGGCGCAACGATTCTGAGCTTTCTGGGCGCGGTCCATTGGGGCCTCGCGCTGCGCGACCCCGCTGCCCCGCCGCGGTTCTTGTTGTTGTGGGGTGTGGTACCCAGCCTCCTGGCCTGGATTGCCCTGTTGTGGGGTGCTGCCGGCGGTTTGTGGATTCTGGCGGTGGGGTTGTGGGCGTGCTTTGCAGTCGACCGTACGGTATATCCACGCTTCAAGGCGGAGGGTTGGCTTGGTATGCGGCTTGCCCTTACCGTTGTCGCCAGCCTTTCTTGCATCGCTGCGGCTGTGCTCCCGATCCGTTGAGCCCGACCTGCGACATCAGATTGCCAACCATTTCACCCTCACTCAGCGAAGCCAGCATCTCACGCATTGTGGAGATGGCCTGGGAGGACCGCACTGCGTTCGAAGCCATTGAGGCCCAGTTCGGCCTGAACGAGTCGGCCGTCATTGCCTTGATGCGTCGGCACATGAAGCCTTCGTCGTTTCGCATGTGGCGCAAGCGCATGGCGGGGCGCCGCACCAAGCATGCCTTGCTGCGCGGCGCGACCTTTCTGCGCCACTGCGCCAGCCATACACGGCAGTAGCGGCTCAGTACGGTGACCGCCCCACGCGCCCTGGTCTGGTTCAAACGCGACTTGCGGCTGCACGACCACGCGCCGCTGGTGGCCGCACAGGCGTACACGGACGCATTGGCCCTATTTGTGGTGGAGCCCGAGTGGCTGCAAAGCCCGGAATGCGATGCGAGCCATGTGGACTTTGCATTGGCTTGCCTGACAGAGCTGCGTGACGCGCTGGCAGAGCGCGGCTTGCCACTGCTGGTGCGCGTGGGTTGTGCCGTCGATGTATTGGCGCAACTGAACAGTCACGTGGCTTTCACGCACTTGTTAAGCCACGAAGAGACAGGTCCCGGTTGGTCGTACGCGCGCGATCTGCAGGTGGCAGCTTGGTGCAAGTCCACCCAGATTTCGTGGCAAGAATTCAACCAGACTGGCGTGGTGCGCCGCCTGCGCAGCCGCAGCGGTTGGGCGCAGCGCTGGCAGGCGCGCATGGAGGTGCCTTTGCAGTTGCTGAATGGCGGCTTCACTGCTGCTGTGCCGCTGGGCCAAGCCGTCTTGCCCACTCTGGCGACCTTGGGACTGGCGCCGCACGGCAAAACCTTGCAGGAAGCCGGTGAGAAAGCCGCGCGGCGCACGCTCCAAAGTTTTTTGCAAGTGCGCGGCTACGACTACCGCAAATCGCTCTCCAGCCCCGTGAGCGCCGAAGACGGCTGCAGCCGCCTGAGCCCGCACTTGGCGTTTGGCACGCTGTCGATGCGCACGGTGCACCAGGCCACCGAGGTCGCCATTGCCAACACGCCCGAGCGCGCCATGGCCTACGCACTGCGCGGCTTCGCCGGGCGGCTGCGCTGGCATTGCCACTTTATGCAAAAGCTGGAAGACGAACCGGGCATTGAATTCCACAACTTTGCGCGGGTGTGCGACGGCCTGCGCGAGAACGATTTCAACGACGACTACTTTGCGGCCTGGTGCGCGGGCCGCACCGGCTACCCCATGGTGGACGCCTGCATGCGTTCGCTCATAGCGACCGGCTGGCTGAACTTCCGCATGCGCGCCATGCTGGTGAGTTTTGCCAGCTACCACCTGTGGCTGCACTGGCGGCCAACCGGAATGTTTTTGGCGCGGCAGTTTCTGGACTACGAGCCCGGCATCCACTGGAGCCAGATGCAGATGCAAAGCGGCACGACCGGCATCAACACGCTGCGCATGTACTCCCCCACCAAGCAGGCGCAAGACCAAGACCCCGACGGCCTGTTCATCCGCCGCTGGGTGCCCGAGCTATCCAAAGTGCCGTTGCCCTATCTGGCTGAGCCGTGGAAGATGGACATCAGCGTGCAGCGTCTGGCGGGCTGCGTCATCGGCGTGGACTACCCCCCTCCCATCGTGGACGACAAACTCGCCATGAAAACCGCCAAAGACCGGATGTACGGCTTGCGCAAAAGTGAGGAGGCACGCGAAGAAGCAGGCAATGTGCAGGCGCGCCACGGCTCGCGCAAAAGCGGCCTGCCGCCTTCCGGGCAGCGGCGCAAAACCACTTCCCCGCAATCGTCCAGGCGGGCAGCAAAGTACGCGATCGAAGAATCCACAACACCGTCGCCCCAAGGCGACCTATTCGCCTAGGCCGTCCGTCCACCGAATGAAAAACGAGTTCAAAGGGAATAAACAATCCCTGCCCAGCAAGCTGTGTACGGTCTGTGGCCGCACCATGACCTGGCGCAAAGCGTGGGCCAAGAACTGGGATTCGGTGCTTTACTGCTCAGATGCCTGCCGCGCCAGAAAGTCCCAAAAGAAAGTCCCATGACCCACGCCGACCCAAGCTCAGCACCCCTGCCCTCCAAGGTGAGAAACCTGGTCCTTGTGCTGGGTGACCAGCTCGATGCAGAGTCCTCAGCACTCCAAGATTTTGACCCCAAGCAAGACGTGGTGTGGATGGCCGAGGTGCAAGCGGAGTCCACCCACGTCTGGTCAGCCAGGCAGCGTATTACAGTGTTCTTGAGCGCGATGCGCCACTTTGCACGGGACCTGCAAGCGCGTGGCCTGCCATTGGTTTACACGCGACTGGACGATGCCGACAACCGGGGAACGCTGGCCTTGCAACTAGGCCAGGCCATCACGCAACTACAGCCCACTGGGTTGGTCTTGAGCGCGCCCGGCGACTGGCGCGTATTGCAAAGTCTGCGCGTGATGGCTGCCGATCACGCGTTGCCGCTGGACTTGCGCGACGACACGCACTTCTTCAGCACCGTGCGCGAGTTTGCTGCGCACGCCAAAGGCCGCAAACAACTGCGCCTCGAATACTGGTACCGCGAACTGCGGCACAAACACGGCATCCTGATGGACGGCAAACACCCGGTGGGCGGGCAATGGAATTTTGATGCCGACAACCGCGAA
>JAYWAV010000418.1:0-3160 GCA_043782015.1 Rhodoferax sp.
GCCCGCGCACGCTGGTGCAGGTAGTCCGCCCACGAACTGACACTGAAGCGCTCGACAAACCGGCTTGGATCGGCCAAGTCACTGTAGACACGCCAAAAAGTCGCGCCATCGCGGCGACGCGGGGCGCGCAGGTGGCTGATGCTCTCCAGAAAGGCCGCCGTGTCTTCAACACGGATGCGGTAACCCATTTCGACTGCAACTGGGCCAGCTTCGGGTGACGGTTCGTTGATGATGAACAGCTCCTCCCAAGGCACCGCCTGCGTAACGTCCTGGGCTTCACCCAAACGCAGGGCGAACGGCTTGGCCAGCATCAGGCCACCCAGCATGGCCACGGCGGCCGTGCACAGGGCAAAAGGCAGCCCGGCCAAATCTGCCAGGGCGCCCCAAATGGCAGAACCGAGCGCAAAAGACCCCAAGGCACTCAAGGTGTGCATGGCCACCGCGCGCGCGCGCACCCAGGGCGGCACGCTGGTCTGGGTGGCCGTGTTGAAGGTGGACATCGCCGCCATCCAGCAGGCTCCCGCTACCACCAGGGCCGGGTACACCGGCCAATGCCAGCGTGAAAACGCGGCCACCAGCATCATCAACGCGTAACCTACACAGGCAGTTTTGACCACCGTCTCCAGTCCATAACCGGTGCGCAGCCTGCCGATGACAAAACCGACACACACCGCGCCGCCGCCCAGGCAACCCATCAGCAGGCCGAACCCGGCCGCTTCCAGCCCTAGCTGTTGCTTGCCAATGGCGGGCAACAGGGCCCAAAGGGCCGACCCCGCCGCGCTGAAGGCCACCGTGCGCACCAGTTGTGCCAGCACGGTGTGTGAATGGCGCGCAAACCGCAGTGCGCTGAGCATGCCGCCCCACAGGCGCTCAGCGGGCAGGCGCGTTGGCGGATGGGGTTTGGGGGGGTGGCGCCGGATGGCGAGCAGCATGGCCACCGTGCTGGCCACGGCCAGTGCGAAATTCCAGGCCCCACCTGCGAGTGCAAAAACAAGACCCGCCAAGGCCGGGCCCACAGCCCTTGCCGCGTTGTAGGCGATTGAAATAACAGTGATGGCCTGGGTCAACTCCTCGCGCGGCACCGAGTCGCTGACCGTGGAGTTCCAGGCCGGCGACAGCAGGGCCGTGCAACTGCCGCAAACAAAGATCATGAAGAGCAGCGTGCCCGGACCACCCACACCGGCCAGCATCAGCAGGGTCAACAAGGCGCCGGCCGCTATCTGGACCGACAGGGCGGCCAGGATCAATCGGCGCCGGTCTGTGATGTCAGCCCAGACCCCGGCCGGCAACGACAGCAGGAACATCGGCAAAAACACCGCCGTCTGCACCAGGGCGGCCAGAAAGGACGAACCGGAGATCTGAACCATCATCCAGGACGCGGCCATGGTCTGCATGGCATTGCCAACAAAATACACGCCGCCGCTGGCCCACAAGCCCCTGAACTGGCGGTGGCGCAGACTGTGCCAGATCGAGGGGGCTTCGCTCATTGCGTCGGGTTTCAGTCCTTGTGCCGATCTGGCGACGCGCTGCTTATACCGCCAGGCAGTCAGCGATGCGTTGCGCGCAGGCACGGGCCTGCGCTGCGTCGCGCGCCTCCACCATCACGCGCACCAGAGGTTCAGTGCCGCTGGCGCGGATCAGCACGCGCCCGGCATTGCCCAGCTCACCTTCAACCAACTTGGTCTGAGCGGCAAGCCGAGTATTGGACTGCCAGTCTTGCCCCGGCTGCAAGCGCACATTGATAAGGATCTGGGGAAACAGTGTGACATCGGCCAGCATTTCGGAAATCGTCTGGCCGCTGCGAAGACAAGCCTGCAACACCTGCAGGGCCGACACCAGACCGTCACCGGTAGTGTGTTTGTCCAGCGCCAACAGATGGCCTGAACCTTCGCCCCCGAGCAGCCAGCCGCGCTGCTCCAATTCTTCCAGCACATAGCGGTCACCCACCTTGGCGCGCACCAGCGCCACGCCGAGGGCCTTCAGAGCCAGTTCCACCGCCATGTTGGTCATGAGGGTGCCCACCACGCCAGGCACGGCGTCGCTGGCGCGCTGGCTGCCATGGGTGCCGCCGCGCGACAGGCGCTCTTTGACCATCAAGTACAGGATCTCGTCGCCATTGAACAGGCGGCCCTGCGCATCGACCAGTTGCAGGCGGTCGGCGTCGCCGTCCAGTGCAATGCCGTAGTCTGCGCCATTCGCCTTGACGGCTGCAGCCAGGGCTTCGGGGTGGGTGGCGCCCACGTCAAGATTGATGTTCAAGCCGTCCGGGGCGCAGCCAATCGCAATCACCTCGGCGCCGAGCTCGTGAAACACCTTGGGCGCCACCTGGTAGGCCGCCCCATGCGCGCCGTCGACAACGATCTTGATGCCCTTGAGCGTCAGATCATTCGGGAACGTGCTTTTGCAAAATTCGATGTAGCGCCCGGCGGCGTCGTCCAGGCGGCGGGTGCGGCCCAGCGCGGCCGAATCAGCCCACACCGCCGGCTCATCCAGCGCAGCCTCAACCGCGAGTTCCCAGGCATCGGGCAGCTTGGTGCCCTGCGCGCTGAAGAACT
This sequence comes from Rhodoferax sp., assembly GCA_043782015.1. Classification (GTDB taxonomy): domain Bacteria; phylum Pseudomonadota; class Gammaproteobacteria; order Burkholderiales; family Burkholderiaceae_C; genus Allorhodoferax. Next base: position 2,556 of record JAYWAV010000418.1, read on the forward strand.
TGATGCCGTTGTCTTCAAACGGATTGTGGCTGGCGCTGATCACCACGCCCAGCGAGGCACGCTGTGCCCGCGTCAAATAAGCCACGCCCGGCGTTGGCAATGGTCCCAGCAGCACCACGTCGACGCCGGCGGAATTGAAGCCGCTCTCCAGCGCGCTTTCCAGCATGTAGCCCGAGATACGGGTGTCTTTGCCAATCAGCACCGTGGGGCGTGATTCTGTGCGCTTGAGCACACGGCCCACCGCATGCGCCAGGCGCAGCACAAAGTCTGGCGTGATGGGCGCCTGGCCGACCGTGCCGCGAATTCCGTCGGTGCCAAAGAATTTTCTAGTCATTTTTGGGTTTTTCCCTTGTGCATATTGCGTAGTCAGCTAGTGATTTTATAGCTATTGTTGAACTGCGGCCAGCACCTTCAGGGCCTGCACTGTCTCGCGCACGTCATGCACGCGCACCACACTTGCACCGCGTTCCACTGCCAGCAAGGCCGCCGCAATGCTGGGCACCAGGCGGTCGCGGACATCCAGCTTGGCGATGGTGGAGAGGGACGCGCTGGTGGCCAGTGCCAAAGACGATTTTCTGGACCAACCCACCAGCAGCGGATAACCC
>JAYWAV010000419.1:0-3154 GCA_043782015.1 Rhodoferax sp.
CATGGGTGGAAGCGATGACGCCGCCAATCTCAAGGCCATTTGCTCGGTGTGCAATGAAGGTGCTGCGAACATCACCCTGCAGCGCCCTGATCTCAACAAGCTCTTGGTTCAAGTGCGCCGAGCTACCGCACAGGATCAAAAAGAGTTGTTGAAGTGGCTGAAGTCTAAGTTCAAGGAATAGGCATTCACTAGCGTCGCTTTTTCTCAAAAGCGCTGTGCTACATTGCTTTCGTCGGGGTTTCAGCTCCCCGGCATCGGGCCAACGGTAAGACGAATTGGTTCCAAGATGGTGTCCCATCCAAATGCTGGCAACGCAACTGGAGCTTTCCATGGACACCCAAAAACCGCATGAATTTTCTATTTCCCCTGCGCAGTTCAACGCGCGCCTGGGCCGCGCTGATGCACCGCTGGTGCTGGATGTGCGCCGCCGCCTCAAGTTTGCAGAGAGCCCGCGCCTGATCGCCGGCGCGCAGTACTGCGCACCCGAAGACCTTGCAGCCTTCATCGCAGCCAATGCGCCGTACGAGGTACTGGTGTACTGCGTCTATGGCCACAACGTCAGCGAAGACGCCGTTGATGCGCTGCACGCGGCGGGCTTTCCAGCCCGCCGTTTGGCGGGTGGCATTGAAGGCGGCCAAGATGGCGCGGATGACGCTGCGCAGATTGCGATATGGCGCGCGCAACCGCCGTTGACTATCGCCAAACGCGCCGATTGGGGTGTCACCGGGGAACAGCCTTCGCGCTGGATTACGCGGGAACGCCCAAAGATCGACCGCATTGCCTGCCCCTGGTTGATCCGCCGCTTTGTCGATCCGCGTGCCGAGTTCATGTATGTGCCCACCGCGCAGGTGCTGGAACTTGCCGAACAACGCCATGCCGTGGCCTATGACATTCCCGGTGCACCGGTGTCGCATGTGGGGGAGCTTTGCAGTTTTGATGCCCTGCTTCAAGGTTTCGATCTGCACCATCCCGCGCTGGGCTTGCTGGCGACGATCGTGCGCGGCGCAGATACCGATCGGCTGGATTTGGCGCCGCAGTCGGCTGGTTTGCTGGCGCTGTCTTTGGGCCTATCACGGCTGCACGCTACGGATGACTTGGCGATGCTGTCGGCGGCGATGCCAATGTACGACGCGCTGTACGCTTGGTGTTGCGACCGTGTGCAGGCACAGGACGAGCGCCACAACTGGCAGCCCGCTGCGTTGACTGGAGTGCACCATGTCTGAGGTGGCACCCGTCAGTTTTGCGCAGGCGCTGAAGTTCTGGTTCCGCTTGGGTTGCATCAGCTTCGGCGGCCCCGCTGGTCAGATTGCCATCATGCACCGCGAGCTGGTGGAGCAAAGGCGCTGGATTTCGGAAAAGCGCTTTTTGCATGCGCTGAACTTTTGCATGGTGTTGCCCGGGCCGGAGGCGCAGCAGCTTGCCACGTATCTGGGCTGGTTGATGCATCGCACCTGGGGTGGCGTGGTGGCCGGTGCGTTGTTCGTGTTGCCTTCGCTGGTCTTGCTCATCGTTTTGAGCTGGGTTTATGTGGCGTTTGGCAGCCTGCCGTGGGTGGCGGGCATCTTCTATGGCATCAAGCCTGCGGTGGCGGCGCTGGTGTTGCAGGCGGTGCACCGCATTGGTAGCCGTACATTGAAGAAACCGGCTGTAGCGCCCGTCCTGTGGGCCGTAGCAGCTAGCAGTTTTATAGCAATTGCTGTGTTAAATGTGCCTTTTCCGATGGTGGTGGTATTGGCAGCGATCACGGGTTGGTGGGGCCAAAAGCGCTGGCCCGCCCAGTTTGCGGGCGCTTCCAAACACGGCGCCAACGCTGGTGGCATCCACCACACTGCGGCCTGGATTGACGACGACACGCCGACCCCGGCGCATGCGCAATTCAGCCGTGAGCGTTTGCTGCGTTTGTTGGCGGTGGGCGCATTGCTGTGGTTGTTGCCGATGGCGGCGCTGGTCGTGTGGCAAGGCTGGGACAGTACGCTGGCGCAGATGGGCTGGTTTTTTACCAAGGCCGCGCTGCTGACGTTTGGCGGCGCTTATGCGGTGCTGCCCTATGTGTTTCAGGGCGCAGTCGAGCATTTCGCGTGGCTCAATCCGGCGCAAATGATGGACGGGCTGGCATTGGGTGAGACGACGCCAGGGCCGCTGATCATGGTGGTGACTTTTGTGGGCTTTGTCGGCGGCTGGACGACACGGGTGTTGGGTGCCGACCATCTGGTCTGGGGCGCGGTGCTGGCGGCGCTGGTGGTGACCTGGTTCACTTTTCTGCCATCGTTCATCTTTATTCTGGCCGGCGGCCCGTGGGTGGAATCCACACATGGCAATCTGCAACTCACTGCGCCGTTGACGGCCATTACCGCAGCCGTAGTGGGTGTGATTGCCAGCCTGGCGCTGTTTTTTCTGGTGCATATTGCCTGGCACCCGGCTGTATCTGGTGGTGCGGTGCGCCTCGATGGGGTGTCCCTTGGCCTGGCGCTGGCCGCGGCGGTGGCACTGATCCGCTACCAAAGAGGCGTAGTACCTGTGATTTTTGCCTGCGGGGCGGTCGGCCTGGCACTGAGCTTGCTCTGATGGCCTAACCCTGTTGGAAAGAAGGAGCTATGCCCCGTTTTGCGGCTAATCTGAGCATGCTGTACACCGAAGTGCCCTTTCTGGAGCGCTTCGCAGCCGCTGCGGAGGACGGTTTTACAGGCGTGGAGTTTCTGTTTCCCTACGAATGGCCGGCCCAGCAGATGGCCGAACAACTGCAGCAGCACGGTTTGCAGCAGGTGCTGTTCAATGCGCCACCGGGTGGTACAGATGCTGCCTCCATATTTACAGCCTGGGGCCAAGGCATGCGCGGTACTGCAGCGCTGCCCGGGCTAGAGGCTGAATTTCGCGCGGGGGTATCGCTGGCTTTGCAATATGCCCAGACGCTACAGTGCCCGCGCATCCACTGCATGGCCGGAATCCCCGCGCAGGACGCGGCCCCCGCATTGGCGCAGGTGACGTTTGAGAACAATCTTCGCTGGGCTGCAAAGGCGGCAGAGGCGCAGAACGTCACGCTGCTGATCGAGCCCATCAACACGCGCGACATGCCGGGTTATTTCCTGCACCACCAGGCCCATGCCCACCACACCGTGGCGCAAGTCGCAGCGGCCAACCTCCAGGTGCAGATGGA
>JAYWAV010000420.1:0-3149 GCA_043782015.1 Rhodoferax sp.
ACGGCCGGTCACGGTCGACCGGAATGACCTGTCACGATAAACCAGAATCGCCGGTCACGACAAACCGGAATGACCGGTCATGATCGACCGGAATACCCAACTGAGCCCAGTGGTTTCAGTATCGATAAATATTTGTCTTGTTGTCATGCAGGATTTCCTATGTTTGCATTAGTGAACGATTGAAGATTTGGCGATCAAATCGAGGAAGTCATCCAACCTGGCTCTTTCATCTGGGCACAGACAGGCCAGATATGTGCTTCCGGCAGCGGCGCGCAAAGCTCTGACTATCCGTAACTCATCGGATGTGACGGCGGCATTGAGATGGCTCCTGATCGCTTCCCAAACATCCGGGTAGTATTCATGGAGGCATAGCGTTAAGAGTCGCGCTGGATCCGTGTTGACTGCCTTGGCAAACGAGCCAAGTTTTGCCAGTGGCAGTTTGGTTTCTCCATTTTTGAGCATACTAATCATGTTGGGCTTTCCAAGCCCTGCCTCGTTGGCTATTTCCTTGCGCGTCTTCCCACTTTTCTCGATGAGTGATGTGAGAAAAACTGAAACTTCGTATCCTTTTGCAGTCGATGTGTACATATGCCTGAATTTCCCTGTAGTGGTTAAAACGTTGGTTCGCGAATTCAATGACCGGCAAAGCGGTGGGTCCGATGTCCGGCTGTTATGACCTTCAGGTCATCAGTCACCACGGCATAAACGTCTAGGTGGTCATTGAGAAGACCTGCTAAAGGTCCTGCGTAGGCCCTGACCCGGCGCCTGGACGACTTGTCGAAGAACATCTTGGAAACACCTGCCCCGGCTCGCTCGCAGGAGCCGAATTGCAAAAGCAGATCAATCAACATCGGCGGTATGGCGCGTTGTTGCGACCGTGTTTGAGCATGTTTGCTGACTTGCATGATGGCTTCTCCTACGTTTTTGGTTAAAGAAAAATGCGGGTGACGGTTAGGATGGGGGCTGCTGTTGTAGCTGCTTTAGCTGCAATTGGTAGTTAAAGATTTCAGACTTGAGTGCAGCCTCTTTGGCGCGATATTTGAAGAGATTGGCAGGAAGCTCCAACAGCGTCGCAAGGTGTTCCATCAGCCCGTTGTCGTTTGTGTGGTGGTAGTTCAATCCATATAGGTCGTCAATGCCACTTGCTTTCAATGCGGTGGCAACTGCGTCTATCAGGGCCGCACGATCTTGAGACTTGTCGCCGATGAAAGCCAGGCGGTCACGCAACATCGAAGTGAACTCCCCCAAGTTGTCAAACCTTGTCATCGAGAGGTCAAGTTCGGCAGATCTACGCCCTGTTTGTACGGGGAGATACCTGCCTTTCGCAATGAGCCATTGTTTGGCAATCTCTGAACTTATGTAAGTTCGTCGATCATCTTTCCCAATTTCGAGAATTGGTGCGGTTTTACGACTGATATAAGAACGCAATGACATTTCCTCCATCCCGGAAAGCATGGCCAATTGCCTGATGGATAGGTCTCCAGTAACGCCACCGTCATCCTTATTAAGGCCGCTAAAGTGGTAGAAGCACCCGTTACCTTCCAGTATTGCCCGGGCGTTGACCAGTTCACACAGGTAAAGGCAGCGGTTAATTCCATCTTGCAGTCCTTCATGCCCTTCGCCTGGATCCCATTCTGCAACATAGTTTGACTTCGAAAGGTCCACCAGATACGCGGCAATCCAAGTATGGATGGTGTCCCATGTGAATTGGTCGCTTCGTGTGCCAGTTACTGCGTAGAAACCGTAATCAAAATAGTCCTCACACACAGGAGCGATGGCAAATTTAGATGCCTGTGCGTAAGTTATGCCAATTTCATCAGGGGCACGACTGGCGTCCCAAAACGGCAACCAATCTACCGGGTCAAGTATGGGCAACGCCGCGTCTTCTGCCGAAATGTGGCGCAGCCTTCTCATTTCAAGCAGGACAATGTTTTGTATGTCCAATTGCAATTGCTCTCGTGTGAAAGGAAGTGGGAAGATCGGGCTACGGCCAGAAGGAGTTGATTGGAGGTTCATGAGTATTCTATGTAAGCAATATTGCCACTATACACTGATAAGCAATAACGTCAATAGTGCCGGCATTGATTTGTTTGTGAAAATACAACAAATATGGGGAAGTGCGGCTTGAACGGGCCCCACTTTTAAGTTGCCAACAGGGTTTAGTGGTTTCTTTTTGGTCCCACTTTCGAGCTGCGTCTGGATGCCGCCAGCGGACGTGCTGCCGTCACCAAGAGCGGGCTCATTCGCCGGGCGGTTGAACGGTTCCTGGACCAGCAGACCACCGCCAGCGCCAACGACAAGGCGCAGCGTCTTCATGGCATCGCATGCTTGTGAGCGCAGCGGGACGACATGGTTGACCCTGCAGCTTACGTACACAAGCTGCGGGTGCCGAGCTTCATTCAAGAAGGTGCTTCCAACACTGCTGCCGACACTATTTCCACGGGGCTTTCGATTCTGACGTCCTGATCTGGTACGCCAGAGGCAACGCCCGCGCCGTTGCAGCTGCCAACAACGCCGCCGATTGGTACGTCTCGGCCGTGCCTTACGTGGAGCTGGTGCCGGGCTGTCCCAACAAGGCCGAACTCAAAGCCATGCAAAAGGCCTTCACGTGAGGCGAGGCGAATGTGCTGCCCATCACACAGGCCATCAGCGACGCAGCCTGCGCGTTGGTCGAAGAATATGCACCGTCAAACAGCGTTCACCGGGCCGACGCGCTGATCGCAGCCACCGCTATTTCGCCAAGCTTGCCCGCGACATGGGGGATGAAGACACGGTCCACACGTTTGAGGAAACGGCTGACCAGGAGGTGATGCACGCGCTTGGCCACCCGGATTTGCTCTTCCCCAAGGCGACGATGACACCGGCCGGCGCGCTGCAATTTGCCATTGACGGCGGAACTTACGTGTACCCCGAGATGTACCAGGCCAAGCTGACGACCTAGGCAGACTGCAAACCAGTGGCCATAGCTGCGCCAAGGGCTGCGGCCCAGTTAGAGGCATAATTTCACAAGCCCGCCACATTAATATTAAATTGATAGCTACTTATGCACGCTCCACGAATACGAAGGGACTTCCCACTTCACGGCAACGGCATCTGGTGCCAAGATTGATTTGGATAAGTCAATCTATAACCTTTTGAAGGAGAAGTCC
>JAYWAV010000421.1:0-3142 GCA_043782015.1 Rhodoferax sp.
GTCACCACCAGGAAGAACGCGACGGTGCTGAAGGCAATGAACATCAACGCGCCCAAGCCGAAATGGGCCAGCATCAAGTCACGTGTGTAGAGGCCGCCCACCATCACGGCGAGAAAGAAGCTGGCCACGACCATCCAGCGGGCCAAATGATCGCCCAACCGGCTGGCCCGTATGGACGCGATCATTGCGAGGATCACGCTCATGCCGCTGATCGGGGCGGTAATGGCGACGAGCCGCGTCGGGTCGGGGTGGGTCTGGGTCAAGGGGAGCAGGATTACCAACAGGGTCGCGGCGATCAATATGGGGGGGCCCCAACGCACGGCAGCCCGCACAACCCAGTCGTCAATGGCGTCGCCCAACCACAAACCGAGATATGACAAGGCCAGCGCGCCGCTTAACGGTCCCAGGGCGGACTTCAAAATCTGTACCGCCACCTTTGGCAGGTCGGGAAAGAGCAGTTCCGGCAGACCTGTCATTAACAGGCTGCTGCTGCCGGTCAGCACCACGAAGGCCAGACCACGCCAGGCCGCAATGTTGCGATTCATTAATACATCAGCCGTGAAAGCGACAACTAAAGTAAGCAGGCCTCCCAACATGGCTGACCACACGACAATCTCGGAGGTATCCATGCAGCGATTATTGCGTTGCAAGCAGATGTAACAGACTCTGAAAATGTGACAAAAGTCACGCCCTGCAAGTTTATTGCGCCTGTGTTACCTTTGCGGCCCAGAGAAACCTTGAGGGCCAGACGGCATGGACGGATTAGATATGGCTCTTGAAAGGCTGACCCCCGAGCGCATTGCTGAGATGCGGCGGGGTATAGAAAAGGAAAGTTTGCGCTCGCTCAGTGGCGGTGGCTTGGCGATGACACCGCATCCCGCAGCCATGGGCTCTGCGCTGACACACCCGAATATCACGACAGACTTCAGCGAATCGCAGGTCGAGCTGATCACGGGTGTGCACAAGGACATTGATGCCTGTCTGAAAGAGCTGCACGAAGTGCAGCAGTTCACGATGCGCTCCATGGGTGAAGAAATGCTGTGGGTCTCCAGCATGCCGTGCGGCTTGCCCGCGGACGATGCGATTCCTATTGGGCACTACGGCACATCGAATGTCGGGCGCGCCAAGAGCGTCTACCGCACCGGCTTGGGCCACCGCTACGGCCGGCGCATGCAAACCATTTCCGGCATTCACTACAACTGGTCTTTGCCTGGCGTGAGCAGCGAGGAGTATTTCGGCCTGATCCGCAATTTCCGCCGCCATGCGTTTCTGTTGTTGTATTTGTTTGGCGCATCGCCTGCGGTCTGCTCCACCTTTGTGGCGGGGCGCGCGCACCAGTTGCAGGCGCTCAGCCCCCACACCATGTACCTGCCGCATGCAACCTCGTTGCGCATGGGCCGCCTGGGTTACCAGAGCGACGCGCAGGCCAGTCTGGCGGTCAGCTACAACAGCCTGGAAGGCTATGGCCAGTCGCTGCAGGATGCGCTGACCCAGCCCTACCCGCCCTACGAAGCCATTGGTGTGCGTGCGCCGGATGGCAGCTACCAGCAGTTGGGCACGAGCCTGTTGCAGATTGAAAACGAGTTTTACGGAACCATCCGCCCCAAGCGCGTGATCTTTCCGGGTGAGCGTCCTTTGCATGCGTTGCGCGAACGCGGCGTGGAATACGTCGAAGTGCGTCTGATGGATCTGGACCCGTTCGAGACGGTGGGTATTACGGCTCCGACTTTGCGTTTTCTGGACATGTTCCTGTTGCATTGCCTGCTGACCCCAAGCCCCGCCGATTCACCGCGAGAGATTTCCGCCTTGGCCCACAACCAGCAAAAGGTGGCTGAGCGCGGGCGTGAGCCCGGCTTGCAACTGGAGCGCGGCGATGCAACGGTGACCTTGAAGGACTGGGGCTTGACGCTGGTGGCAGAGCTACTGCCGATTGCCCGCCATCTGGATGCTGCGCACGGTGGGAACGCGTATGCGCAGGCCGTGGAAGATGCGCAAGCTTCCCTGCATGAGCCACAACGCCTGCCGTCCGCCCGCGTGTTGCAGGCGGTGGAGAAAGACCATGGCGGCTCGTTTGTTGCGTTTGTGCGTGCGCAGTCGCAGGCGACGCGCCGTACGGCACTGGATGCGCCCATGAGCGCCAAGACGCTGGACCGGTTTGAGACGCTGGCAGCGCAGTCGCGCGCCGAGCAGCAAGCCATCGAAGCCGCAGACACCATGCCCTTCGATATTTACCTGCAAGAGTATTTGTCGCCCAAGCGTTTGCTGGCTCCCAGAGCGCTCGCGGCTTAGGGTTTCGTTGCCCCAAAGAAAAAGGCCAACCGGAGAACCGACTGGCCTTTTTCTTTGGGCTGGGTCGTGCGACCCGGCCTGTATGCAGTTATGCAGTCTTGCGAGCGCGAACAGCCTTCTTGGCAGCAGGGCGCTTGGCAGCCGCTGCCTTGGTCTTCTTGCCAGCAATCTTGCTGACCAGCGCGCCGGATTGGGCTTCCAGCTTGGCAGCGACGCCGATCACGGCTTGCGCAGCGGGCACAGCGGCAACCGCCAGTGCGGTCATGGCGGGCTTGCCCAGTGCCTTGTCAAAACGGCTGGCGTTGGCGGCCACTTGTTCGATGCCCTTGCCAGCGAATTCCACAGCCTTGTTCACAGCCACGTCGGCGCTGTCGGAAGTCAGTGTCACGCCACGGGCGTAGTAGCCAGACAACTTGCGCTGGGCAGCCACGGCGTTAGAGCGAACTTCGGTGCTCAGGCGGGTACCAGTCTTTGCGACAGCGGCAGTCCAGCTCTGGTCGACAAAGCTGACAGCGCGCTCGTTGCCAACGCGGTAGGCGTTGATGACGTTCTTGGCGGTGTTGCCGTAGGACACAACGAGTTCGTTGGTCACGGTAGCGAGATTCTTGTGGGACATGGGGAGGCTCCTGAAAGGTAAGACTGGGGACAAGCAAAGTGCTGCCTCGCATTCTGCGGATTCACCCTAGTGGGAGCACCTTAAAACCTGCAGTTTTCCTAGAGTGCACAACCTAGCGTGTGATTGCCTTGCCGTGTAGACAGCCTTGAATTTCCTCGCGGCTCATGTCCAGCATGGTCGTACTTTCGGTGCTTTCCGGCTCCAGATACGTGGCCGCAAGCCCTGACAGTCCCGGGC
>JAYWAV010000422.1:0-3137 GCA_043782015.1 Rhodoferax sp.
GCAATATCTCTTCAAGCAGGGACTCGGCAATCGTGATCGCCTGCTTGCGCACCATCGGGTCCGCGCTGGACTTGACCACGGTATTCATGACCGAAAGAATGCCCGTCAGCCCCGCGCCCACCACCACGATAAAAACGATCACCTCGATCAGCGTGAAACCCCGCTGCGCCAGCCTACTCGTGTACATAACCCGTGACGGTTTCAACCGTGGTGGCGCTGGCGGCGTTGACTACCTGGATGGTTTGGGTCGCAACCCGGGCCCCCGAGGTGTTGACCGCTTGCCCCAGACCATCGAAGTTGAAGCTTGTCGGCGCGGCGCTGTACGCCACGCCAGGCCTGGCGGTGATGGTTGCCGGGCTGTCACCTTTTGGACCGCTCAAGGGTGTGTTGCAGGTATAGGTTGCAGGCGCGGACGCAATAGTCAAACTTGCGCCGCTGGTACCGGCAAAAGTAACGCACACCGTGCGCCGCTGAGCAATCGCCGCCTTTTGGGCATAACGCAGCAGCGACAGCGTCTCATCCTGAAAACCACGCGCGTTGAAATCGCCGGTGCTGAACAACCTGGGGGCCGCGAAAACCGCAAGCACTCCGGCCAGCACCAGGACCATGACCAACTCGATCAGGGTGAAGCCTCGCTGATCCGGGCTGGAACTGCTTGCTCCACCGCGTGGGCAGGCCCTCAGCACCATGGATGAACATGGATATCGAACACAATAGCTATCTTTCCAACAGCGGGCCAAGCAATACGCGCAGGCACTACCTTGCATTTGACCATCAAAATTCCTGCAAAACCAGAGTCCCCATCGCAGGCCGGTTCAATTTTGCGCGCCCTCCCATACGAGGCTGGTCATTGACCCGACGCCCGCAGTATGCACCTCGCGTCCGCAAAGGCCGATGGAAAAACACCCTCACTGAACGAGCCGCTTGATCACGCGATTGACCGCGCGCCGGGCCGGAACGCGCCTGCCCTGGCGCTCGGCCTGCTGGCTCTTGTGGTTCCGGCTGTCGGCGTGCCGAATGAACTGGTGCTGCAGGACACGCTGAAGTCCGCCGTTGCGGCTGGTGGGGTGCTGGCGGCGGCATTGCTGTTCTTCTGGCAACAGCGCGGTCGGACCGCGACCGTGACGTGGCACGCCCTTGTGGGGTTGCCGATGCTGTTGATGTTTTACGCGCTTGCAAGCATGGTGTGGTCCCATACCTACCTGGCGGCTGTTGAGGCTGTGCGGTGGTTTGTGCTGGGCCTGCTGGTGTGGCTGGGAATAAACACCTTGACACGCGAGAACCTGCCCATGCTGGTTTGGGGCATCCACGGCGGGGCAGCCCTTGCTTCTCTGTGGGCCGCCTTGCAGTTCTGGCTGGACCTGGGCCTGTTCCCCCAGGCCGCGGGTCCGGCATCGACCTTCATCAATCGCAACTTTTTCGCCGAATACGCGGTTTGCGCCCTGCCCTTCTCCGTGTTGGCGCTGGCCAACTTGCGCCAGCGCGCCTGGATCGGATGGGTGGCGGCGACCCTTGCGCTGGACCTGGTTGCCATCATGATGACGGGTAGCCGTTCCGCCCTGATTGCCATGCTGGCACTCGCCCCGGTGTTTGCCGTGATTCTTCGGGTGTGGCGCCGGCAGTTTGCCTTTGCGAATTGGAGCAGTGCCCACAAGGCCGGGGTTGCCTTGATCCTGGTGGTGGGCGTATCGGGGCTTGGATCGATTGCCACGGGCGATCCCAAACTGCTGCGGGAAAACAGAGGCACGACCGCATTGCAGCGAAGTTACCTGCGCGCTGTCTCGATGACCGACGCGGGTGAATACACCGAGGGCTCTTTCTCCGTGCGCTCCGTGATGTGGAAGGCGACTGCTCGCATGGTGATGGCCAACCCCTGGGGCGGCGTAGGTGCGGGAGCGTGGGAAGTTCAAATTCCGCTGTACCAGCCAAGCGACAGTTCGATCGAAACCGACTACAACGCACACAACGAGTTTTTGCAACTGCTGAGTGAATACGGTCTTGTGGCCGGCGGACTTTTCCTGGCGGTCCTGTTCGCTTATCTGCTGTTGTTGGCGGGCAGGACTTGGCGGCTGCAAGGCGCGGACTTGCGGGAAGCGCCCTTGCGGGCCATCGCGCTGGCCAGTCTGTTGGCGCTGCTGCTGGTGAGCAACGCCGGGTTCCCCTGGCACTTGGCCGGCACCGGTGTCCTGTTTGCGCTGAGTCTCGCGATCCTGGCGGGATCGGACGCGCGCCTGGGCGCCCGGGAGGCTTTCCTCACGATGCCCATACGCTGGCGTCCTGGCTTTTCCCGCGCCATGCTGACCCTGCTGGCGTGCTGCGCACTGCTCGCTGCTTATGTGAGCCGGCAGGCGATGGAAGCGGAGCGCAAGATCGTCCGCGCCATCCAGCTCGCTCGCGCCGCGGCCGTGTCAGGTCCAACAGGCGCGACGCAATCGGTGGACCGCAAGACCCTGCTACTGCAGGACATTCGCGAAGGCATCGCCATCAACCCCCACTACCGCAAACTCACTCCCATCGTGGCCGAGCTCCTGGCGACCGGCGGCGATTGGGCGAACGCGGTATGGATTTGGGAATCGGTGGCGGCATCGCGCCCCCACATCGCGAACCTTTGGGCCAGTATTGTCATTGCGCACACGCGGCTGAACCAAAACGACCGGGCCTTCGATGCACTCAAGCAACTGCAACGGCTGCAGCCCGGTAGGCCCAGGGTACACGGACTGGAGGTGCTGTTACTCAGCCGTACCGGGCATGAGGCGCAGGCCGCACAAATGCTGACCGATTATTACAATCGGGGCCAGTACGACTACGACCTGCTGCAGACCGGTTACGCCCTCGGGCTGCGGACGCGGAACTGGTCGCTGGCCATTCGGGCGCTGGAGTTACGCAACAAGACCTGGCCGGAGCAGGCGGCCGACGGTTACTTCAGGCTGGGAAATATCTATGCCGATCCGAAGCTTGGTAACGAAGCCAAGGCGCTTGAGGCGTTTCGGGAAGGACTGCAGGCAGTACCCCAAGACCAGAAAGAAAACTTTCGCAATCAGGTTCCGGAAAAATACCGGGCAGGGCTTGAGCGCAACTTGATGCGCTGAAAGTCGAAGGCGCTCCGGCGATCGATAACCCGGCCGCGCCGCCGGAAG
>JAYWAV010000423.1:0-3133 GCA_043782015.1 Rhodoferax sp.
GCTTGCGGCCGGAGTTTCTTGAGCTGGAGATTACTGAGTCCACCTTGATTCAGGACAGCGCAACGTTCCTTGCGTCATTGCAGCGCTTGAGCGCAATGGGGATCAAGATTTCAATTGATGACTTTGGAACGGGCTATTCCAATCTGTCGTACCTGCAGCGCTTCGCCGTTCACAAGCTCAAAATCGACCGCTCGTTTGTAGTACGCATGCAAAACGGCGCTGAAGACCGCGCCATCGTGCAGGCGATTATTCAAATGGCCAAAAGCCTGAGGTTAACCACCACCGCCGAAGGCATTGAGGACGAAGCCGTAAGGCAATTGCTGATCGAAGCCGGGTGCGACCAGGGGCAAGGCTTTCTCTTTTCCCGGCCCTTGCCGGCAGATGAATTTTTCAAACCAAAAGTGGAACTGGCGAGGATGGTTTGAATGGATTGGGACGTCAGACGCTGGTCTGCGCAACCCCATCTTGTATGGCCGCCTGCAGAACGCCTATGTCAATGTCCTTCAACGCCTTGAACTTGATGCAATACCCGGTAACGCTGGCCTTGCCGAGCTGCTTTGCGTAGGTTTCGGGTAAGTACTTCTTGTCCTCTATCCCCATGATGTAGACCGAGATTCCGGTGGTGTTGCCACTGATACCAATCTGGTAGAACTCTTTGGACTTGCCGTCGGCGTAGCGAATGGTGCGCACGCCATAGCCGATGTTGGGGTTGGAAACCACTTTGCCTTTTTCGTCTTTGCCATCCAGGAACCACAGTCTGGCTTTCGGCATCAGCTCCAGCATGACGCGGTGCAGCTCCTGCATGTCATTTCGTTTCGCTTCGGGTTGGGAAGCAAAGTATGCATCGATGTCATGCTGCACAGTCATACAAACTCCTTCGGTTGGGGGGCGCGGACTTTGACCGGGATAAACACCTCAATCAAAGAGCTCCGATCAGTCGGGTCGAACCGCTCGTCGTAGCGTTCAAAGTACGGCGCCTTGGCGTGGTCGAAGTTGGACTTGGGCAACCATGTTTCGTAGATCTGGCAAAAGACCTGTTCGATGGTGGCCATCGTGGCTTCGAAGACGGCGTAGGTATTGGGCGGCATGTCGATGCTGGTCATGCCGTCGGGCAAATACGCAATGCTTTCGACAGACACCCCGGCCATGTACTCCAGCGTGCCCTTCTGTGGGTCAAAGTTCTGCATGACGCCGTAGCGCACCTTGGGCTCGGCGGTGTCTGGAACTTCAAACATGCGCGGTGCAAATTGTTGCCACAAGGCGGGGATATCCGGCGTCGCGGGGTTGGTGGTGATCTTCATACCGACCACCCGGAAAGCTTCGCGCTGGAGAAATCGTGGTTCGTTCATGGTGTTTGTTATTCCTTGCTCACACTGGCGCTGACACGCCTTCTACCAGCACTGCATTGAAATACGCTGTCGCCCCTGCCCGCTTGGCGCGAGCTTGCCGGTACATCTCACCATCATAGAAAGCCTTGGCCGCCTCGTAGCTGGGAAACTTCAGCATCGCCATGCGGGCGGGCGTCCACTGTCCCTCCAGTGTCTCAAAGCGACCGCCGCGCACGATGTATTCACCGCCTGCGGCCTTGATTGCGGCAGGCGCTTCGGCCATGTACTTTTTGTATTGCTCCAGGTCAGAGATTTGCATGTCGACAATGAGATAGGCTTCAGGCACCGTGTTGCTCCAAGGGTGGTGACACATGCAGAGAATAAAGCACGCCCTGAGGCCACAGTCTTCACCGCTACAAACGTTCGGAAATTCGAGACCGCAGCCAAACCCGACTTGGCCCGCTGACCCAGCGATCTAACGCCAGCCCGAGCAACACACAGGCCCAGATCGTGGGCGGGTAGACGGCGAACGTCCAGGACATGTCTTTCACCATGTACGCACGGTAAGCGCTGCAAACGCTCAACACGATGAACATGTGGCTAAGGTAGATCTCGTAGCTCAGGCGCCCCATGCTGGCCAGCCAGCCAAGGCCCTTCACTGGGTTGATCTTCACAAAGTCTGCGGCAAACAGCAGGAAGCAGGCGGAGAAGCACAGGAGCAGCATCACGTGGTCGTTGATCACGCGCCACAGGGCGTCGCCGAAGAAGAACACACCGATGATGCCGACCACGCCCAACACGCACAGGCTGCGTGCGAAGTTTTTGGATGGCTGCCAGACTTGCGCCAGCATGGCGGTCAAAACGCCAAATGCAATCGCTGCCATGCCGGGCAAATAGGCTTTTTCGCGCCACAGCTCATTCGCCTCTGACCCCGGGCGCACCCAAGGCAACGACAGGGCCAGCGCCAACAGCAGCACGACAAACAAGCGCCGCGGCAAGACGATGCAGAGGATGGGGAACGCGAGGTAGAACACCTCTTCAATCGACAACGACCACAACACGTCCCACGCCGCGGGCAGCCACGTGGTTTGCGCCTCGTACCAGTTCAGATGCAAGCCAAGCGCAGACACCAGCGCCCGCCCTAGCGTTTGGCCCTTGGCCTCGACCACATAGCCCGGCACTCCCAGGCCATGCACCACGGACAAAACGACCAGCAGCAACGCCAACAGCGGAAAGATGCGGCTGAACCGCGCGAGATAGAAGCTGCGCCAGTTCAGGGCCGACAACGTTCCGTATTGCGCGAGACTCCGCTGGGTGATCAGAAAACCCGACACCACGAAAAAGATGAACACCGATTCGTAGCCATTGAAGCTAATTCCGTTGACGATGCGCTTGCCCAGCAGTTCGCCCAGATAGCTTGGCCCCAACGGCAAGCGAAAGCCCATCGCCAGGTGGTGAATGACCACGAACAGAATAGAACAGCCTCTGAGTAGATCGATGCCGAAGTTGCGGTTTGATTGGGGCGATGAATCTGATTGCATTGGCGCGAATTCTAAGAGTCGCCTATTTCCTCCCTTTCAACCCAAACAGCGGCCGAATAAACGCCACCCGCTGAATCAGCCCCGACGTCAGCACCCAACAGCCCAGCACCGTGCCTACGCCCACCAGCAGAGGTTCAGCGACCGGACCAACTTTCAGCGGCACCAGCCAGTACGCCAGCAGCACGATCAAACTCTGGTGCAATACATACCAGGGGTACACGGCTTGCGTGGCCCAGGGCAGCCAGCGCATCGGGCGGTTCAGGG
>JAYWAV010000424.1:0-3126 GCA_043782015.1 Rhodoferax sp.
ATGTTGGCGCTGCGCCGACCAATGGTCGAAACTAGGACCGTAACAAGGAATTTCCATGCTGATCAAGACCCCAAACGATGGCTTCAACCATCCGTTGCCCAGTGAAATTACCGACCCCGCGATCTACGCGCAGCGCCGCGACATTCTGAAAAGCATAGCGTTGGGCGCTGGTGGGGCGGCAATGGCGGGCTGGGCCAATCGGGTGGCGCTTGCGCAAACCCCTGCTGCGGTCACGCGACCCGGCAAGTTGGCGCCGTTGAATTCCAAGGCCAGCAGCGTGGCAGGTGCCAATTCGACAGACAAGATCACCCCCTACAAGGACGCCAGCACCTACAACAACTTTTATGAGTTTGGTACCGACAAGTCCGACCCGGCTGCTAACGCTCACACGCTGAAGACCAGCCCTTGGATGGTTGAAGTCGAAGGCATGGTCAAGAAGCCTGGTAAATGGGCGATGGAAGACCTGCTCAAACTCAGCCCAATGGAAGAGCGCATCTACCGCCTGCGCTGTGTCGAGGGCTGGTCCATGGTGATTCCATGGGTGGGCTATTCGCTGGCGGAATTGCTCAAACGCGTGGAGCCAACGGGTAGTGCCAAGTATGTGGAGTTCGTCACGCAGGCCGACCCCAAGACCATGCCTTTCGTAGGCTCCCGTGTGCTGGACTGGCCCTATGTGGAGGGCTTGCGCATGGATGAAGCCATGCACCCGCTGACACTGCTGACCTTCGGCATGTACGGCGAGGTGCTGCCCAACCAGAGTGGCGCGCCAGTGCGCGTGGTCGTGCCGTGGAAATACGGATTCAAGAGCGGCAAAAGCATTGTGAAGATCCGCGTGACGGACCGCATGCCGGGTACGGCATGGAATAAGGCTGCCGCCAACGAATACGGCTTTTATTCCAATGTCAATCCAGAGGTGGACCACCCACGCTGGAGTCAGGCCACCGAGCGGCGCATCGGCGAAGACGGGTTGTTTGCCAAGAAGCGCAAGACACTGATGTTCAACGGCTATGAGGCGCAGGTTGGCCAGTTGTACGCCGGCATGGACCTCAAGAAGCTCTATTGAGCGCGATGTTGGGACGCATCAACCGTTGGCTGCTGGGAGCCTGGGCCAAGCCGGTGCTGTTTGTGTTGGCATTTCTTCCTTTTGTGTGGCTGGTATTCGCAGCCTTCACAGACAAACTTGGCGCCAACCCGGCCGAAGCGCTGGTCCGCTCGACCGGTGACTGGACACTGCGCATGCTGTGTGTGGTGTTGACGGTAACTCCGCTGCGTGTGATCGCCAAACTGCCGTCCTTGGCGCGCATGCGGCGCATGCTGGGGCTGTTCGTCTACTTCTATGTTTGCCTGCATCTGTTTTCGTATGCGTGGTTTGACATGGGACTGGATGTGGAAGACATTGCCAAGGACATTGCCAAGCGGCCCTTCATCTTGGTGGGGTTCAGTGCCTTTGTATTGCTGACGCCGCTGGCCGCAACCTCGTTCAATCGGGCCATCAAGTTTCTGGGCGCCAAGCGCTGGCAGGCATTGCACCGCCTGGTCTACGCCGTGGCAGCGCTGGCCATCCTGCATTTCTTCTGGATGCGGGCCGGGAAAAACAACTTCGCCGAAGTGGCGGTCTACGCCAGCATTTTGACGCTGCTGCTGGGGTGGCGTGTGTTTCAGCGTTACAAGAGAAAAGTGCCTGCAGCGCCCGAAATACGTGCGTGAGAAGCTACTCTTTTTATAGCAATAGTTCGGAGCGCATCTGCTCGTCGAGCGTCTCGCGGCGGCGGATCAGATGGGCTTGGGTGCCATCTACCAGCACTTCCGCACCGCGGTTGCGCGAGTTGTAGTTGCTGGCCATGCTCATGCAATACGCACCCGCTGACAGGACAGCCAGGCAGTCGCCCGGCTTCACGTCCAGATTGCGGTCGCGCCCAATCCAGTCACCGCTTTCGCATACGGGGCCGACCACGTCGTAGAGCGTGGGCGTTCCAGTCTGCGAAGCGTCGTTGACCGGCACGATGGCGTGGAAAGCCTGGTACATCGCAGGCCGGGGCAGGTCGTTCATGGCTGCGTCCACGATGCAGAAGTTCTTTTGCTCGCCGGGTTTGACGTACAGCACTTCAGTGATGCAAATGCCCGCGTTACCCACCAGCGAGCGGCCGGGTTCGATCAACAGTTTGCGATTGCCATAGCCACGCTGGTCCAGCTTGGCCAGCAGCTTGGCCCACAGGGCATCGGCCGCAGGTGGAACGTCACCCTCGTAATGGATGCCGAGGCCACCGCCGAAGTCAATATGGTGAATCGGTATGCCCGCCGCTTCAATCGCTTCGACCAGATCCAGCATGCGGTCCATCGCATCCATATAGGGAGCTTCCTGCGTGATCTGCGACCCGATGTGGCAATCGATACCGATCACTCGCAGACCCGACATCGACGCCGCGCGCCGGTAAGCCTCCAAGGCGCGCTCGTGCGCGATGCCGAACTTGCTGCTTTTGAGGCCCGTGGAAATGTAGGGATGGGTCTTGGGGTCCACGTTCGGATTGACGCGGATGCTGACAGGTGCCAATTTTCCAGACGCAATGGCCAACGCGTTGAGCACGTCGAGTTCGGATTCACTTTCGACGTTGAAGCAGGCAATGCCGACTTCAAGCGCCCTGCATATTTCGGCACGGGTTTTCCCAACGCCGGAAAAAATAATGCGCGCGGTCTCAACGCCTGCAGCGATAACCCGCTCAAGTTCGCCACCGGACACGATGTCAAAGTCGCAGCCCGCCGCTGCCAGCAACCGGA
Source organism: Rhodoferax sp. (assembly GCA_043782015.1). Taxonomy (GTDB): domain Bacteria; phylum Pseudomonadota; class Gammaproteobacteria; order Burkholderiales; family Burkholderiaceae_C; genus Allorhodoferax. Next base: position 2,776 of record JAYWAV010000424.1, read on the forward strand.
TCACGCCCAATGCCGGGTTGGCCTTTACCGAGTAACAGATTTTTGCGCTGCGTCCGGCCAAGCCGCGCTGATAGGCCGCCAGTGCTCCCAGAATCGCGGCTTCGGAGTAGACAAACAGCGGCGTCCGGTATTGGCGGGCGAGCTCCCGCAGGGGAATCTGCTCGGCGAACAATTCGCCGTCCTTGTACGCGACATGGGGCCGGCCAGGAAGATTGTCCAATGTCATTGTGCTGGAGGCGATGTAAGCGCAGGGACCGAGGCCGATGCAGCAGACGCTGGGCCGGCCGGAGCCATGGTTATGGATGACCGCAAAGTCTGGGGCAGCGTCGCGCGCTGCGCCGATGCCGGCTC
>JAYWAV010000425.1:0-3121 GCA_043782015.1 Rhodoferax sp.
GACCTGGGCCCACAAATGGCGGTGCTGGCGCTGGATGAATTTGTGTTGCCGGGCAAGCGCTTTCACTTTGTCTCCAAGGTGGATGGCCACGAACTGGGCGCCAGGCTCAAGCGCGTCAAACCTCAGAACACGCTGTTTCTGCTTGCCAGCAAGACCTTCACCACCATCGAGACGATGACCAATGCCCAGTCCGCCAAGGACTGGTTTGAAGCCAATGGCGGAACCGACATCGCCCGGCATTTCGCGGCGCTGACCACCAATGTGGCAGCCGCCAACGCCTTTGGCATCACCACCACCTTCGGCTTTTGGGATTGGGTCGGCGGGCGCTATTCGATGTGGTCGGCGATTGGTTTGCCGATCGCCATCGCTATCGGCGCCCAGGGTTTTCGGGACTTTCTGGCCGGCGCCCACGACATGGACGAGCACTTTCGCAGCGCGCCCCTTGAGCGCAACCTGCCGGTGCGCCTGGGCCTGCTGGACATCTGGTACCGCAATTTCCACGGCTTCAGCAGCCGCAGCATCGCGCCCTACCATAGCGCGCTCAAACGCCTGCCGGCCTACTTGCAGCAGCTGGAGATGGAGAGCAACGGCAAACGCGTCGATTCGTCGGGCGCGGCCCTGCCCTTTGGCACGTCACCCGTGTTGTGGGGCGAGCCCGGCACCAATGGGCAACACGCCTATTTCCAGATGTTGCACCAGGGCACGGACGTGGTGCCGCTGGAGTTCATCGCCGTCAAAAAACCCCAACACAATCTGTCCGGCCACCACAATTTGCTACTGGCCAATGTGCTGGCGCAGGCGCAGGCGCTGATGGTGGGGAAGCACGACACCGCCGGGCCGCCCCAAGGTGACGCAGCCCCCTTGGGGGGCAGCGAGCCACACGCAGTGGGCGAGCGTGGGGGCACAGTGCTTGGGGGCGGGCACCGCAACTTCCCCGGCAACCGGCCCAGCACGTTTTTGCTGCTCGACGAACTCACACCCAAAACCCTGGGCGCGCTGATCGCCCTGCAGGAACACCGCGTGTTTGTCAGCGGTGCGTTGTGGGGCATCAACAGCTTTGACCAATGGGGCGTGGAGCTGGGCAAGGTGCTGGCGATGGATGTGGCAGCGCGCCTGGCCAGCGGCGATGTGGCCGGGCTGGATGGCTCCACTGCGGGCTTGCTGGCGATGTTGCGAGCGCCTTGAGGCCGGTTTTGCAACCCTGCAGGCGAACAGGAATACTACTTTATTGGTAGCTGCCTACGCATATTACACGAGGGCTACAGCCCTATTTCATTGGAAAAATCGCGTTTCTTGCTTTGGCGGCCCCAACTCAGCCCGGGCGCATTCAGAAAAAATGCAGGCAAGCATTCAGTCCATCAGCCCGAACATCGTCTGGCCAGCCACTGGCATTTGCGCCGTCAGGATGGACCCGGTGGCCGATTCGACGATGTACAGGGTCTTGCGATCCTTGCCACCGTAAACGATGTTGGCAATCGACAGGCCAGCACACGTGTTGACGCGCAGCACAGGTTCACCGAGTGGAGAGAACAGCCACAGGACGCCCAGGCCGGTATGGGCCACCGCCAGGTTGCCGGCCTCGTCCACCGCCATGCCGTCGGGTCCTGTTCCGCCCGACATCTGGATGAAGATGCCCGAGGTGCCGACCAGGGTGTTGCCCACCAGACCTGGCGGCACGTCCAGCGGAAGCTTCCAGACTGAGTTGGTGCGCGTCACAGCCACATACAGCGATTGCTGGTCTGGGCTCAAGACCAGGCCATTCGGGCTGGGGATGTCGGCGAGGATGATCTCTGTTTCGCCGCTGGCTCGCACGCGCACCACGCGTCCCTGCGGGCGCTGGATGTCGCTGTTGCCCTGGTCGGTGAAATACAGGTCCCCGTTGTTGGCGAACGTCAGGTCATTGGGGCCGCGCAGCCTTTCATTGGCCACCTGGATGACATAAGGCGTTATCTTTTTGGTCTTCGGGTCAATCGAGATGATGCCGTTCTTGTAGTCCGCCACAAACAGCCGGCCGTCCTTGTGGATCTTCAGTCCATTGGGCTCACCGTCATACGCCAGAAAGAGGGACAACTCGCCATCGGGCGTGATCTGGAAGATCCGGCCCCATGGCACATCGGTGAAATAGAAGGTCCCGTCACGCGCCAGTGCGGGACCCTCCAGGTAAAACTTGCGATTGGCATAGCGGCCGGAAGTTCTGCCGGTGATATGAAACCGTTCTGGAAGGCGGGCGAGCAGGGTTGTGCCAATGGCGGGCGGGGCTGCAAACATGGGGCTGGGTTTCCTTGGTATCGGGTGGATGGGTAAAGGACGTTGATCAAGTTCCCTTGCTCGACATGGTGCGGGCGGCGCGCCGAAAAATCCAATACCGGATGCGCGCCTTGCGTGATACGTGCCAGGAATCACGACAGGATGCAGCAAAGACGTTTTGACTTACATTTGCGATTGCCGGCTCAAGCCTGAGTGCAGGTACAACCAGGACGATTCCCATGGAATTGCGGCACCTTCGATATTTCATCGCCGTGGCAGAAGAACTCAACTTCCGGCGGGCGGCTGAACGCCTGCACATCAGCCAGCCGCCCCTTAGCCTGCAAATCAAGGCGCTGGAAGAGGAGTTGGGTGGTGCCCTGTTCGAGCGCAGCAAACAGCATGTGTTCCTGACGGCCGCCGGTCTGGTTTTTCTGGGGCATGCCCGCGAGGTGCTCGAAGTGGCGGCCAGGGCCAAGGCCGTCGTGAAGCTGGCCCTGAGCGGGGAAGTCGGTGAACTGCGGATCGGTTTTACGCCGTCTTCCGAGTTCCTGCCTTTTCTGCCAGCAACCATTCAGGCCTTCCGGGCCCGGTATCCGGGGGTCACGCTGACACTTGGAGAAATGACATCGGCAGCACAACTTGCGGCCATTGAAGACCATCAGATCGACCTGGGCGTGGTCCGCAGGCCGCGCGGCCGACTGGGGTCCGCCGTGCGTTTGACCAAGCTCAGCACCGATCCCGCCTTGCTGGCCATTCACGAGAGCGCGCCACTGGCGAAAAAATCCAGGATACCCGTCAGTGATTTGAAAGATCTGCCGCTGATATGCCTGAAGCGTGGGCCGGGCGCAGGGCTGCATGAGTTCGTCACCGAGGT
>JAYWAV010000426.1:0-3116 GCA_043782015.1 Rhodoferax sp.
ATGCGCCAGGGCGCACGTGACTACATCACCAAGCCGGTGGATGCCACCGATCTGTTTGCCAAAATCAAGGCATTGGGCTGATTCGCCGAACCCATGGCAAATCGCGAAGCTCTCAGAGAACTCCAGACCCGACTCGCCAGTCGTCTGCAGGCAGCGCGCACCGAAGGCGTGTCTGTTGCATGGCTCGCCGTGCGCGCGGGCGGCTACAACTATTTGTTCCCCTTGGGACAGTCGGGTGAGATTTTTCCGGTCACCAGCATCCAGTCCGTGCCCTACGCACAACCCTGGTTTCGCGGTGTGCACAACATCCGTGGCGGCCTGTATGGCGTGGTGGACCTGGCGGCATTCATTTTCAATGCCGGAGGCGCGCAACGGCTGGAGCCTGCTGCGGTGGATCCCAGCGTAGTGACACTCAACGCGGCGCTGGAAGTGAATTGCGCTTTGCAGGTGGATGCACTTGCAGGTCTGCGTGGCGCGGATGCGTTTACCGCGTCGGCTCCCGCGGCGGATGGCGCCCCTTCCTTTTTCGGTAACCGGTTCACGGATGCTTCTGGCCAAGCATGGCAGGAAGTCAACTTGCGGTCATTGTCCCTTTCCCCCCAGTTTTTGAGCATCAGCGCTTAGTTCACGTTAAGGCCACACCATGTCAGTCGTCGACCAAATCAAAAATCTGTTTTCCAAAAAAACTTCCGAATCCCAGATGGACTCCCGTCTGAGTCTGGCTATGCCGGATGGAAATTCGGAAGATCCGAGCAATGAGACGCTGATGGTGCCGCGCTCCACCATGATGGCGGACGAAGCGGAAGATGCAACGCCGGAAGTGGCCAGCGCGCCCAAGAAAGCGGGCGACCTGATCAGCATTCCGGGCTTGGGTTCGCGCACGGTGGTGGAACACCAGCGTACGCTGTTCATCATGCTGGGCACTTCGGTTTTGCTGTTGCTTGGCGTGGGCTATTTCGCGCTGAGCCAGTCTGACAAGGTGGCCCAGCAGTTGGGTGCGACAGGTCAGGGCCTGATGCAGTCGCAACGTTTGGCGAAATCGGTGTCGCAAGCGTTGGTGGGCAGTGTCGCTGCCTTCCCTGACGTGTCCGAGAGCGCGGACGTTCTGGCCAAAACCACCCGGGGCCTGGCTTCGTCACTGGACGACAGTTTCAAACCGGAAATCGACAAGGTCACACCGCTGGTGGACCGCGCCGAGAAGAATGCCAAGTCCGTGATGGACCAGCAAAAAGTGCTGACGCAGATCGGTTCTGCGTTGCGATTGATCAACCGTCAGTCGTCTGACTTGCTGGAAATTGCAGAAACGATTTCGTCACTGAAGCTGCAACAAAACGCACCGGCCATGGAGATTTCTGCGGTGGGCCAATTGGTGATGCTGACGCAGCGGATCGGCAAGTCGTCCAACGAGTTCTTGACAGCAGAGGGTGTGAGCCCTGAAGCCGTGTTCCTGCTGGGCAAGGATTTGAATACCTTCAAGGAAATTTCAGAAGGCCTGAAGTCCGGTAGCGCCGAGTTGCGCCTCTCCGCAGCCAAAGATGTGGCGACCAAGGAGCAGATCGACGCGTTGATCAAAATGTACGAAGACACCCGCGTTCAGGCGGGTGCGATTTTGGGCAACTTGCAGGGCCTGGTGGCCGCGCGCGAAGCCCAGGGCGCCATCATTGGTGACAGTGAGCCGCTGCGCCGTAACCTGGAAGAACTGCAGGCCAAGTTGTCCAGCAAGACCGGTATCAGTGGCCTATCGCTGGCCATCCTGGTGATTGCGGCTGCGTTTGCGCTGGCTTGCGGCGGCGGATTGTCGTATGTGCAGCTGCAGGACAGCCGTAAACGTCAGGTCGTTGCGGAAGACCAGCAATTGGAGGCGCAGCGCCAGGAACAGGAAGCCAAGCGTGTCAACGATGCGAACCAGGCCGCCATTTTGCGGTTGATGAATGAACTGCAAACAGTGGCGGAAGGGGATTTGACCCAGGAAGCCACCGTGACCGAAGACATTACCGGCGCTATCGCCGACTCGGTGAACTACACGGTGGAAGAGCTGCGCTCGCTGGTTGCCAACGTACAGAACACGGCGGCCCGCGTCGCACAAACGACGGCCGATGTGGACGCCACATCGACCGAACTGCTGGCAGCTTCCAACGAGCAGCTGCATGAAATTCGCGAAACGGGCAAGTCCGTTGTGGATATGGCGGGCCGTATTAACGAAGTGTCCGCACAAGCGCAGGAATCGGCCCGTGTAGCGCGCCAATCCTTGCAGGCGTCAGAATCCGGCCTGAAAGCGGTGCAGAACGCGATTGGCGGCATGAACTCCATCCGTGACCAGATCCAGGAAACCTCCAAGCGCATCAAGCGACTTGGCGAATCCTCGCAGGAAATTGGTGAAATTACCGAGCTGATTTCGGACATTACCGAACAGACCAACGTTCTGGCTTTGAATGCTGCCATTCAGGCGGCGTCTGCCGGTGAAGCCGGTCGCGGCTTCTCGGTGGTGGCGGAAGAAGTTCAGCGGCTGGCGGAGCGCTCTGCAGATGCGACACGCCAGATTTCGGCGCTGGTGAAGGCGATTCAGACCGACACACAGGATGCCATCGGCGCTATGGAGCGCTCCACGCAGGGTGTGGTGGAAGGAGCCAAGCTGTCCGATACCGCGGGTACCGCGCTGACAGAAATTGACCGCGTGTCACGCCGTGTGGCCGACCTGATTGAGCAGATTTCCAGCTCCGCCTCGCGCGAAGCCGGTCTGGCCAACGTAGTGGCGGACAACATCCAGCACATTTTTGCGGTGACCGAGCAAACTGGTGAAGGTACGCGGGTCACGGCCAATCAGGTGCGGGAACTCTCGCGCATGGCCGAAGAGCTGCGCCAGTCCGTATCCCGATTCAAGATCGCCTGACTATCCGCCGAACAAAGCGCTTAGGAAAGACCCGTACCCATGGCATCGAACCCCGTCGTCGACAACGAAATTGCGGCCAATGACCTGGGGCCTTTGGCCTGGGTGCTGGACGAGCTGCGCAAGTCACTGGACGGTGCCGCCAAGGCATTGCGCCGCTTTGTGCGCGATGCAGAGTTGGCACGGGGTTCTGATCTGACGGAGCTGGATGCCAGCCATTTGCGCATCG
>JAYWAV010000427.1:0-3114 GCA_043782015.1 Rhodoferax sp.
TGGAGGCCGCGAAAGTCCAGGATTGGGATGGCGTGGTGCGCTTTGAGGGTGCTTGCGCGGTGCTGATCGAACAATTACGCAGCCGCGCCCACACCGAGGAGTTGGACCTGGCAGCCCGCCAGGAAAAGACAAAAATCATGCTGCGCATCCTCAACAACGACGCGCAAATCCGCTATCTGGCGGAGCCTTGGCTGGCCCATTGCGAACAGAAGTTTGCGAACCAGCAGTATTTACACTGAGATTGCTCTCGCACGTTGCTGGGGCGGCGTAGCCCTTTTTTCGCGAAAAATTCAAAGTGCTGACACCAGCCTCTTGAATTCGCCTTCCAGGTTGCGCACAAAGCGCGGCGTATCAAACAACACTCCATCCGTACGCACGTGCTGCAATTGCGCACGCAGCCGTAGGAGAGTTGTCGGGTCGGACGCAATAGATACCGCCTTCTCCTCGTAGTCATCGACGTTGTAGGTAATCAGCTCGTCGATGCCGGCCGCTGTCAATAGCGCCCCGGCCATGCGCGCGGCAAACGATTTTCCGCAGCGCGTCAGCACTGGCAAGCCGACCCACAGCGCGTCGTTGGCCGTGGTGCCTGCATTGAAGGGGAAGGTGTCGAGAAACAGGTCGGCGCAGGCATAGCGGGCCAGGTAGTGCTCGGGCAGAACGCGGGGTGCAAACAGCAGGCGGTTGCCATCGATGCCACGCTGCAAGGCTTCCTTGCGCAAATTGGCTTCAGCCCACGGGTTGTCCGACAGCAGCCACAGCACGCTGTGCGGTACCCGGCGCAGGATGTTCATCCAAACGTCAAACATCTCTTGCGTGTACTTGTAGTTGTTGTTCAGCGAGCAGAACACGAAGGCCTCATCTGGCAGGCCACAACTGGCGCGTGACGGCGCCTCGGCAATTGGGCGCTTACGGTCGCTGACCTGGTACACATCGGGCATGTACAGCGGTTTCTCTGAGTAGAACTGCGCGGTCTCCTCCGGTATCAGAAAGCGGTCGGCAATCACGTAATCGATCGACGGCAGGCCTGTCGTGGCTGGCAAGCCCAGGTAGGTAATCTGGATCGGCGCTGGACGGTAAGCCAACATGTTGGCGCGGGCGCCCGCAGTCTGGCCTTGCAGATCGACCAGGATATCGATCTCATGCGAACGCATCAGCTGCGCCGCAGCTTCGTCAGACAGTTGGTCAATGCGTGTGAAGTGGTCCATTGCCGCAATGACGCGCTGGCGCAAGGCTGAGCCGTCTTCCGGGCTCCAGCAATAGCCATAAATCTCGAAATTGCCACGGTCATGCAAGTCGAACAGTTCGGCCATCAGCATGGACACTGGGTGCAGAGAAAAGTCGGATGACACATAGGCCACGCGGATCTTGGCGTGCTTGTACGCCGCCTCGGGCGTGATTTGCAGCAAGCCGTGCGCCACTTTCTTTTCCACAAAGTGGTGGGCGGCTTTGAGTTGCTGCGCCGGGTCGTCGGAGATACTGAGCATCGCCAGCGCCGAGGTGCACTGGCGCATCCACTCCGGGTCGACCCCGGGCAAACCGGCATAGACCGGCCAGATGCACTGCTTTTGCCGCAGGTGCACCCAGTGGTGCATTGCATCAGTCTGGCTCGGGTCTATCGTCAGACTGCGGGTCAAATAACCCGTGGCCTCTTCAAAGCGTTTGTTGTTTTCCAGTACGCGGCCCAGATGGTTTAGCGCCATCAGCACAAAGGCACGGTTCTCGTCCGATGCGGTCACGTTCTCGACCACCCAGCGCCACTGCTTCAATGCGTCGTCCACCTGCCCCATGCGCTCGTATAAGGTGCCCAGGTTCAGGTAAGGCTGCACAAAGCCCGTAAAGATTTCAATCGCCCGCAGGTAAGCCACCTCAGACTTGCGAAAGTCGCCGGCGTTGGCCAGCGCTACGCCCAGGTTGAACAGCGCCGCATGCGCATAGGGCGACTGGGTGCGATCGAGCCAAGTCTGGTACAGCACGGCTGCCAGCGGGCTGTTGCCACCCGCCTCCAACTGGCCCGCAAAATCAATCAGATCGCCAAAGGCCAGCTCGCCACTCCAGGCACGCCGCACGGCATTTGCAAAGGGTTCCTCAATTGCCAAACGGCTTCTCCTGCTGGGTTCAAGTCTGTCGTGGATGGTAAACCGCGTGTTGCATCCTAGGGCATAGGCCGCGCGCTTGCCACAATAAAAGCACTGGATTCGGGCCCATTTATCGCGTTTTGCGGGATGTGCCTGCACCGTAAACTGCCCTGCATGAAGCTCCCTTCCCGCATGCCTGCGCGCGCGTCACTGCAAAAGCAATTGCTGCGCTATGCCGGGCTGGGCGCAGTGTTGGCGCTTGTCGCCTGCTCCTCGATTGGCGAGCTGCAGTTGCCCGCGCCGCCGGTAGCCAGCGTCTGGCCGAAGGAGGCCGCACCGGAACCGGTCGGCAGTGCGCCCGTGCACTGGCGCAGCTTCTTTGCCGACGACAGGCTGCGGGCGCTGATCGAAGCGGCGCTGGACAACAACCGCGACCTGCGTATTGCAGCAGCGCGGGTGCAGGAGGCGCGCGCGCAATATGGCTACGCAAAGGCCGACCGCCTGCCCACCATCAATCTGGGCGGCTCTGGCAGCTTCTCAAAAGCGCCTGGCGACATCGGCGCCACAGGCTCGACGATTTCGGGCGAGCGCTACGACCTGTCGTTGAGCGTGATTTCCTTCGAAGCCGACCTGTGGGGTCGAATGGCTGGGCTGTCCGACGCAGCCAAGAGCAATGTGCTGGCGTCCCAGGCGGCGCAGAAGGCCGTGCAGATCTCGCTAATCGCCGATGTCGCTACAGCGTATTTCACACTGCTGCAACTTGACGAGATGGCGGCGCTGGCAAGCACCGCGCTGGAGACGCGGGAGGAAACCCTGCAACTGGTCGGCAAGGGCCGCGACGCCGGGGGTGTCGGCGAGGCGGAGTACCAGCAGGTGCTGGGTATCCTGGAGTCCACCCGCGCCGCGTCCGAGGCGCTGGACTATCAGCGCTCGGTCGCCACCAATCGGCTGCAGTTTCTGGTCGGCAAGTTGCCGAAAAACCTGCCCGAAGGCAGCACGCTGGAGCACCAGGACCTGACCGCCAAATTGCCGGCGGGTC
>JAYWAV010000428.1:0-8610 GCA_043782015.1 Rhodoferax sp.
CAAGCATAGGCGACTATGTAAGAGGGCAAGCCAGGCGCTCATCGCTGGCTGCGCACTTTACGATGGCTGACTACTACGAACGGGCGGCTACGCACCAACGCGAGGCCTTGCGGTTGTTTCAGGCTGGAGAATCGCAACAAGCCGAAGTGCATTGCAGCATTGCGCGCAAACATGCGCAAGCAGCGATTGATTTGTATCCTGTCTTTGCCCAGAACGAATCGGTTTACTAACCATGGATGCAGCCAATCCGCTAAGGCCTACGCAGGCGGACCTGGGCGCGCTGGCCGTGGAGTTACGTGCGCTGAGGGATTTGCTGGGCATGCTCTCACTGCAACTTACCGACATACAGTTCGAGTCAGACCCGACCTTGAGGGTGCAGGCCATATCGCAAACCGATCAGTTGCTCAAAGCCTGCCGTCCTGCACCGCACGCGTAAGGGGACAGACGTTAGCCGTGGCGCAGCCGCGCCAGGTTCTGCCGGGTGAACAGTACCAGACTGGCCACCACAACCACCGCCAACGCGTACTGCAGCGGCAGGTTCTCTGCAAAATCCAGCTCTTCACGCAACAGATGGTAGACCGCCACGATTTGCAGAGCTGCCACGGCGCGCAGAGGCCCACGGTTGGGCCGCACCCAGCTCTCTGGTACACGCTGCCATAGCAAGTGGCCCAACATGCCAGACAGCAGACCCAGAGCCATGCCCACGGCAACATCGCCTGGCCAGTGCGCGCCCACGGCAATGCGCGATACGCCGGTACCCAAGGCCAATACCAATAGCCAACTGTGGCGCCAACGGCGGCCAGCGGCGATGGCCAGGAAGATGCCGGTGGCGACTGCGAATGCCGTCAGCGTGTGGCCTGAAGGCATGGAGACGTTGTGCAGGTATTCACCGACCACACGCATCAGCGTGTTGTCGACTACCGCAGCAGGCCTGGGACTTTCAATAAAAAACTTGCCGCCGCGTGCAAAAAAAACAGCGAAAGGCGCTGCGCACAACCAACCCCACAATAGGCGCGGCGACCAGACAATCAGCGGTGCCGTAATGCCCAAGATACCCCAACCGTTGCCCAGCAAAGACAAGCCCGTCCAGAAGGTTGCTGGAAGTGGCGCACAAAAACTGTTGATGGCAATGAATTGCAGTGGCTCCCACCAGTGCAACCACAGCGGGGCGGTCAATGCAAACAATGCAGGCGGCATGAGCCACCATGCCCAATGAAAATCCGGTGCGTATTTCATTCCGCCGCTCCTTGCAAGCGCGGCTGCGGATCACCCGCCCAGCCACGGCAAGCGTAGAAATGGAAGGTCGACAAGTTGTATCCCCAGTGCGTCACCGGCAGAGTATCCAGCAACTGGCAGCGCGCAAAGCCGTGCGTACCCAGCGGTACTTCGTAGGCCATTTGCGACCAATCAACCAGCAAAGTATCTCCACCTACCGGCAAATCGCCAGTCCACAAATCAAACTGGTCGAAGCGGTCTTCCAACACGTGCACAGGCAGGGGCCGTGCGTACCAACCCATGCGACTGGCCAGCGTCCAATTCTGTACGCCTAAGCTGTTTAGTTTTTCCTGCGCGGCCAGTTCTTTGGCCCGCTCGCCGGCTGCATCCCAGCCATGCAGATCGGCAAACGGATTTGGGCCTTCGGCCAGTTTGGGGAAGGTCGCAATCAGTGCGCCGCCGCCACTGACCATCAGGCTCAGCAACACGACACAAACCAGCGCTTGCAGTGCCAATGCCACGCGCACACTCCAGCGCACACCACCCTCGGTGGTACGTGCCAGCGCTATGCCCGCCAGGGGCGAAAAGGTCACCCAGGCAGGCGCCGTCCAGTGCGGCAGGCTGGAACCACCGCCAGACAGAAAGGCCAACACCACGAATGGAATAGCAAAAAACGGCAGCAGCTTGCGTCCCGCACTGACCTCTTTGGCCCCGCGCAAGCCCCACCACAGTAGCGCCCCGAACACCACGGCCTGCACCGCCAGAAACTGCGCCACATTACCTATACGCCAGACGCTGCCAGCACCATGCTGCGCTTGGTAGGTAAACGAAACCCAGTGGTTTTGCTGGTTCCAGATTGCGACCGGCAACACCATCAGCACCGCGACGACCAATGCCAGCCAGGCACCGGGCATGCGCAACAAAGGTTTGCCGTGCGTCCACAACAAACATGCGGCGACACTGAACGCTGTGAAGATGGCGGTGTACTTGCTCAAACCCGCCAGCCCCAGCAGCACGCCGAGCAATACCCACTGCACAAGACGCGGCGAATGCTGAGGGTTCATCATCGTCAAGGTCTGCCGCATCAACAAAATGGCAAAGAACATCAGCAGCGTGTCTGGCAACAAGCCAATGCCCAGCACATGCAGCAGTGGCGCCATGAACAGTGCCACGACCGCCCACAGGCCTGCGCGTTGTGCGTCAGCACCTTTCGCCAACTGCATCGCAACGCTGCGCGCCACCAGCGCTGTGCCCAGCCACAGCAAAGCGGGCAAAACACGCAGCATGGTGGTCGACGCATCCAGCATCACCAGCGGCCACTGCACCCAGCCCACCAATGGTGGATGGTCGAAATAGCTCAACGCTGGGTGCAGCGCATACAGCACGTAATGCGCCTCGTCGACGGACAAGCCCATGGCCGAACCCAAGGCCAGGTGCAACAGCACACCGACGGCCAATAGCAGACGGACATTCAAGGGTGCAGCGAACAACGGGCTTAGGAGGCGCAAAACAGTGTGGTTAAGTGGACAGAGCCCGCAGTCTAATGCCCCCACGCTCCGCCCCTGCGCGGGTCGCTGCCCCCCAAGGGGGTGAACTTGCCTTGGGACGGCCCGGCGGCAAGTCTAAACCGAGGCAGCACCGCGTTTGGCAACGTACAGACACAGTAAACTGTTTACATGTGCCAATTGCTTGGGATGAATAGCCACTTGCCTGCCAGCCTGACGCTGAGCTTCACGGGCTTTGCGCAGCGCGGCGGTTGTACCGACCACCACTCCGATGGCTGGGGTATCGCGTTTTTCGAGAGCGACGGCGACAAGCCAGGCCGGGCCGCCCGCCACTTCGTCGACAAGGAAAGCGCCTCCACGTCCCCGATCGCGCAGATGCTGCGCACCTACCCGATCAAGAGCCACAACGTGGTGGCCCACGTGCGCAAGGCGACAGTGGGCGCGGTGGCGCTGGAAAACTGCCACCCATTTACCCGCGAACTGTGGGGCCGCTATTGGGTGTTTGCCCACAACGGTGACCTGAAGGATTACCACCCCCGTCTGCACGGCAGCTACCGCCCTGTGGGCAGCACCGACAGCGAACTGGCATTTTGCTGGCTGATGCAGGAGATGAACAAGTCCCACGCGGGTGTGCCGTCCATCGAAGAACTGACACACACATTGAACGAACTGGTGCCGCACATCGCCAAACACGGCACTTTCAATTTCCTGCTCTGCAATGGCGAAGCGCTGTGGGCACATGCCAGCACCAAACTGCACTATGTGCTGCGCCAGCACCCGTTCCCCAAGGTACAGCTCAAGGACGAGGATGTCAGCGTGAACCTGGCCGACCTCAATGGCGAGGACGACCGGCTGGCCATCATCGTGACCGAACCGCTCACCACCAATGAGACCTGGGTCGCGATGGCGCCCGGTGAGCTGAAAGTCTTTGTGGACGGTTCGCCGCTGGCTTTTTAGACTTTGCGCCGCTGGGCGACTCCGTCGGCCAGCGCCTTCAACACCTCCACGGTGCTGTCCCATCCGATGCAGGCATCGGTCACGCTTTGACCATAGCGCAGGCCGTGACGACCGTCCATGATGTCTTGCCGCCCAGCTTCCAGGTGACTCTCCAACATGACGCCGCAAATGGTTTGGCTACCACTGGCCAGTTGATTCGCAATATCGGCGGCAACGATGGATTGGCGTGCATGGTCTTTGCTGCTATTGCCGTGACTGCAGTCGATCACGAGGCGCGTAGGTAACCCGCCTGCTTGCAAGGCACTGGCGGCAGCCTGCACATTGGCCGCGTCGTAGTTCGGCCCATGGCTGGCACCCCGCAAGACCAGATGTCCGTCCGGGTTGCCGGTGGTGGTGATCACCACCGCGCGACCTTCCAGCGAGATGGTGGGGAACTTGTGCGGCTGTGCCGCGACATGGATCGCATCAATGGCCGTGTTGACGCTGCCATTGGTCGCATTCTTGAAACCCACGGGGGCAGATAGTGCGGATGCCATCTGGCGGTGCAGCGGGCTTTCCACCGTGCGCGCACCGATGGCACCCCAGCTGAGCAGCTCTGCGTAGTACTGCGGTGTGACCAAATCCAGAATCTCCGAGGCGGCGGGCACGCCCATGCGCGCACATTCCAGCAGCAAGTGACGCGCCTGGCGCAGGCCTTCGCCGATATCACCCTGGCCGTCGAGCGTAGGGTCGTAGATCAAACCCTTCCATCCCATGCGGGTACGTGGTTTCTCGAAATACACACGCATTACCAACAGCAACTCGTTTGCGAATTGCGGCGCTATATCGCGCAGGCGTTTTGCGTACTCCAACGCCGACTCCGGCTCATGGATAGAGCATGGCCCAACGACCACCAACAAGCGGTCGTCGTCGCCGCGCAAGATGCTGCGGGTCGCCTGCCGTGCATTGGTGATGAAGGCTGCGTCGGCAGCGCCCACCGGCATCTCATCACGCAGCAGCCGAGGCTCTGGCAATGCAACGGTCTCGGCAATGTGAATATCGTGGATCATGATTTGAGGCGTCCGGCCAACCAGGCCCGCACTTCGGCTTCGTGCTGTGGTGATATTTCGCCCAACACCCCGAGCCGCGCAGGCGGAATATGTGCCAGCAGTTCCGGGCTGGATTCAAAAACATAGTGCTTGAAAATATCGCCCCATGCCTTGCGGTAGGGTGCGGGCAAGTCTTTCATGTTGACCAGGGCGAGCATCAACGCGTCGAACACAGAACGGAACTCGTCGTCCTCCACGCCTGCCGCGCGCCACCAGTAGTTCACCAGCACGTTCACCTTTGCCAACGATTGCACATGGTGCCACCACAGCGAAGGAATATAGATCGCATCGCCGGGCTCCAGTTCGGCCACTTGCGCTGCAGCCAAAGCATGTCTGAAATTCGGGAAACGCTCGAAGTCTGGTTTGGCGAAATCAACCATGCTGATCGGCGAGCCAGTGGGCGTGTAGTCCAGTGGGCCCAAATACAAATTAGAGATTTGCTCTGGCGAGAACAGCGTGAAACACCGCTTTCCTGCAACCACGCACGCAATATTATTGGATTCGTCGATGTGGGCAGGGGTGGTGATGCAGTTGCCCAGCCAGATGCGCGGACGCACAGTCGCTGGGAGCAGCGGCATCGCATGCACAGCTTCAAACGGTGGTGCACATTCCGACAACAGCGCGCTTTGTACCGCCACCGCAGGTGGATCAGGGAAAGCTGCGTAGCGCAACACCTGCTCCATCACCTGGGTGAGTGAACGCTGATTGCGCAAGTAATTGAAGCCCGTCAGATTCGCGTTGTAAAACACCCTCCCTTGTGCTTCGGGCGGCGTCATGATCACGTCAACGGGGGTACCTGCATCCAGCTCCGCAAGATAGCGGCACACTGCGAGATCAGATTCCTGTGCCTGCTGCACCACTGGCCACCGTTTGACCAGGCCACGCAAAACAGCAGGTTGGTACTGGGTCGCAATCTGGTTGCGAAAAACGTCTTCGGTAACGTCCGTCCATTCGGCTATCGGCTGCGGCTGCGGCTGAAGGTGCATACGCTTATCGCAATGCGGCTTCCAGCGCATCGGCATACATGGCCGCCACGTCGAAGCCGGTCTGGTCGGTGATTTCCTGAAAACAGGTCGGGCTGGTGACATTGATCTCGGTCAGGCTGTCGCCGATCACGTCCAGGCCCACCAGCAACAGACCGCGCGCAGCCAGGACAGGCCCCAGCGCTTCCGCAATCGCACGGTCCGCATCCGTCAGTGGCTGCGCTACGCCCTTGCCACCGGCAGCCAGATTGCCACGTACCTCGCCACCCTGCGGAATACGCGCAAGGCAGAAAGGAACCGGTTTTCCGCCAATGACCAACACACGCTTGTCGCCCTCGGAAATCGCGGGCAAAAACTTTTGCACCATCAGCGACTGGGCGCCGTCCTTGTTCAAGGTCTCGGTGATGCTGCCCAGGTTCAGGCCATCGTCCCTGACGCGGAAGATGCCCATGCCGCCCATGCCATCCAAGGGTTTCAGGATGATGTCGCGGTGTTCTGCATGGAAAGCCCGTACGGCAGCTGCATCGCGCGTGACCAGTGTGGGGCCGATGAATTGCGGGAACTCCAGGATCGCGAGTTTCTCCGGATGGTCACGCAGCGCACGCGGCTTGTTGAACACTCTGGCGCCTTCGCGCTCGGCCTGTTCCAGCAAATGGGTCGCGTAGAAAAATTCACTGTCAAACGGCGGATCCTTGCGCATCACGATGGCACCAAAGTCGCGTAGCGCGACAGGGCTGGCCTCGGTCGCGTCAAACCAGTTGTGGGCTTGGCCAGTCAGCGCAATGCGCCGCACTTGTGCCTGCACTACGCCACCGCGCTCCCAGACCAGATCGCGCGGTTCGCAGGCGGCGATACGGTGCCCACGGCGCTGCAACTCGCGCATCATCGCGAAGGTGGTGTCCTTGTAGATCTTGAAGGATTCCAGCGGATCAGCAACAAACAGAATTTCCATGGGTTCTTTCAAACTGCGATTCAGATTTCGATTTTGGAGCCCAATTCCACCACCGCATTGCTGGGCAGGTTCAGGAAGTCAGCCGCACCGCTTGCGTTGTGGTGCATCTGTGCGAACAGCTTTTCGCGCCACGGCGCCATGCCCTCGCCCAAGGTCGGCACGACCGTGTCGCGCGACAGGAAGTAGCTGGTATTCATCTCCTCGAGCTCGCAGCCACGGCCCTTGATCTGCTGCAAGGCCTTGGGCAAGTCGGGATCGTTCTTGAAACCGTAATTGATAATGACCTGCCAGCAGTCGTGCCCCAGGGATTCGATTTGCAAGCGCTTGTTCAGGCCAATCCACGGCACTTCGTGGTTCTTGACCGTCACAAACAGGTTGTTGGAGTGCAGCACCTTGTTGTGCTTCAGGTTGTGCAACAGCGCATTGGGCACGTTACCCACTTCGGCAGTGAGAAACACTGCGGTGCCCTCCACACGCACCGGAGGGCTTACAAACACAGCTTCCAGAAAGCTGGGCAGATCCAGCGCGTCGGATCGCAACTTCTGATTCATCAGGCGTCGGCCGTCCTTCCAGGTCGACATGACGATATACAAGACCACGGCCATGACCAATGGAAACCACCCGCCTTGCGCGATCTTCAGGGAATTCGACGCAAAGAAGGCTGCATCAATTACAAAAAATACGCCCGTAGAAGCGATGCACAGCCACAACGGGTAGCCCCATCCGTAACGGACAACAAAGAAAGTCATGCCGGTTGTGATGATCATCACCATACTCACCGAAATGCCATAGGCCGCCGCCAGTGCAGAAGAAGAGCCGAACATGCCAACCGCCAACACAACCCCTGCAAGCAGAGTCCAGTTGACTGCAGGAATATAAATTTGTCCGGTGTCCTTGATGGAGGTGTGCAGGATGCTGAGGCGTGGCAAAAAGCCCAACTGAATGGTCTGCTTGGTCGCGGAAAAAGCGCCAGAAATCAGTGCCTGCGATGCGATAACCGTCGCAGCCGTGGCCAGCCCGACCATGGGAATCAGAGCCCAGTCCGGTGCCATCAGAAAAAACGGATTGGATGCGGCCGCAGGATTGGACAACACGAGAGCCCCTTGGCCGAAGTAGTTCAATACCAGCGATGGCATCACCAACCCGAACCAAGCGATCCGGATAGGTTGCTTGCCAAAGTGGCCCATGTCGGCATACAGCGCTTCTGCGCCAGTCAAACAAAGAAACACCGCTCCCAGCGTGATGAACGCAATCCCGTAGTGATTCACCACAAAGCGGAAGGCATGGGTGGGGAAAACCGCCTGCAATACGGTCGGGTTCTCGGCGATCTGCAAAACGCCGAGTACGCCGATGGCCAGAAACCACAAAACAGTGATGGGCCCAAAAAATTTGCCGATGTCGCCCGTGCCCCGGCGCTGCACCAGAAAGAGGCAGGTCAACACGACCAGGGATATTGGAACTACATAGGGCTTGGCTGCGGGGGTAATGATTTCCAGACCCTCCACCGCAGACAGTACCGAGATGGCCGGAGTAATGACGCCATCTCCAAAGAACAACGCCACGCCAAAAATCCCCAAGAAGATGAGAACGCTGCGCATGCGCGGTTTGCCTTTGGTAGAAAGCGAAGCCAGCGCCAGCAGGGCCATCAGCCCCCCTTCACCGTTGTTGTCGGCCCGCATGATGAGCACGACATACTTGACCGAAACAATGGACGTCAGCGCCCAGAAGAAGAGCGACAGGACCCCCAGAACATTGTCCTGGGTGATCGGAACATGCCCACTGACGAAGACCTCCTTGAAGGCGTATAGGACACTGGTACCGATATCCCCGTAGACCACACCGATGGCGCCCAGGGTTAGCGCCGTAAGAGACGATTTAGAAGCTGACACACATTAACCCGGACGCAAATC
>JAYWAV010000429.1:0-8594 GCA_043782015.1 Rhodoferax sp.
ATCATGCAGGTCATCCTGGTGCTGGTCGTGATCCTGTTGCCGCAATCCGTCACCATGTTCCTGGACGAAAAAGTGGAAGTGGATCTCGACAAGGTCAACCTGGAGATGCCCACCGAAGAAGCTCCGCCTGTGGTTGAACTCAAACCCGGCGAATTGCCGGCGTCCAAGGAAGATGCTGCTGCCGCAGGCTCAGATGCAAGCAAGGCCGCCTCCGACAAGGCCGCAGAAGACGAGCAAAAGAAAATTGACGACCTCTTCAAGAAGTAGCGCTGACGCTGCTTCGCACCAGCCCGCTGCGACGGGATTCGCGCCCCAGCAGTCTTTGCTGGAATGCCCTTCGTTCTCGGCCAGCTTCAAATTATTGGCTGTTGCCATCGTGACGCTGGCTGCGCTGTGGAGCTGGCAGATGTGGTCGCAAGGCGTGCTGCAACCTACGCTGCAATCCAGCGGTTGGCTGGTTGCGGCCCTTGCGATGATGGCCTTCACCGAGTGGCATATCCTGCGCGGCAAGACAAGCCTCACTGCAGACGAACTGGAGCAAAGCTGGGTATGGCGCAAACGGATCGCGCTGCATGAACTTGCCTATGCCCGGTTGATCCGCGTTCCAGGCCTGGACTGGCTGATCGCGCCGCGCTTGTACACCAAAACCTTTGGCAACAAGTTGACTGTGTTCTACGTGACTGGCCCGGTCATGCTGGCAGAGATGCGTCGGCTGGAGCAGTACGTGCAAGCCGCACAGCGCCGCTGAGCACAGGTATTAGCGCACGTACTCTTGCGCTGCCGCCGTGAATGCCGTTGGCTTGGCCGGTGCGCCCTTGAAATACTCCACCTTGATACGCTCGTCCGACAGCATCTGCGCCAGCATCCAGCCCTCCCCTATCTGCCCCAATAGCGGAAAGCCCTGGTAGGCCACCAGACCACTGGCCACACTGACGGTATTGGGGTCAGGTGAATTCCAAGTCGATGCAAATATATCCTTCGTGGCCAGCAAGCCCGCCGCCGCAATGGTACCGCCGACGGAAATGCGTGGCTCGTTGCGGTACCAGTCGTAGGCGAATGACAGCGTCCCTGCATTGCCTTGCGGGCTGGTAATGGTGGAGGCAGGCGCGTTCGCCAGAGAACTGTGGAACCAGTCGCCGGACAGCCTGCCGCGCACGCCCCAGTCCACCCGCCCATCCAGCGTAGCCGGTGCGACAGGCACCCCCTCCAACACGCGCACTTTGGAGTAGTAAAGGCTGCGCAATTCCGCGGTGAAATACTTGTAGGGAGACACCGGGTGGGCGCCAAAGTCACCATAACGCGATGGATTCAGATAGCCCGCCGGCGTCATATCCAGATCCAGCACACCCAAATCCATCGAGGGGCAAAACCCGGTGGTCGTACCGACTTGCTGCCCTGCGCTCACCGAACTGCCGACCTTGATACCTGGCGCGACCAGAATGTGGTCGTAGTAGTACATGAAGGTTTTGGTCATCTGCACCATCAGCTTGGTATCGCCCCGGGTTTCGGTCTGCAACAGCAAGTTCACAACGCCTGCACCCGCCGCATAGACCGGGCGTGCGCTGCAATCCTGGTTGCCTACATTGCCACCCCAGGGGTCTACAAAATACAGGTAGGCGTGGTCTGTGGGCAGCACGTGGGCCGGTGGGCCGAGGTTGCCCAAAGGCGTGGCCCACACCAGCGTACTGGCCGCCAGCGGAGAGACACTCAATACGCCCGGGCCAGTCGCCGTAATGCCAAAGGCGTTATCGGTGCCGCCAGAACTTCCTGAACCACCGCCACCGCCGCAGGCCGACACCACAAGCAGGCACACAGCGCGACTCCATGCACGCAGCCCTGGCAACCCAACCGGTGTTCTATACGGAGTCATACGAACCATGATACGCCTGCAACCCGTCACAATGGAGCCATGCCATCCACGCTCTCACTTCGCCACTTTCTGCTGGCACTGGCCGTTGTCGCTGTCTGGGGAACCAACTTCGTCGTCATCAAGATCGCGCTGGGGCATTTGCCACCGCTGCTGTTTGCCGCCTTGCGTTTTACACTGGCGCTCGTTCCCGCCATGTTCTTTCTGCCGCGACCCAACGTGCGCATTGGCAATCTCGCGCTGTATGGGTTGTCAATTGGCGTGGGCCAGTTCGGCCTGTTGTATCTGGCGATGAACGGGCACATCTCTCCGGGTATTGCGTCGCTTGTGATCCAGATTCAGGTGTTTTTCACGATTGGCCTGTCGATGCGCCTGAGCGGCGAACGCGTTCAGCTGTTCCAATGGTTAGCGTTGCTGATGGCAACGGCGGGCATTGCCACCATTGGCCTGCACACCGATGGCAGCACCACCTTGCTGGGCCTGGCGCTGGTGGTGCTCGCTGCGCTGTCCTGGGCCGGCGGCAATGTCGCAGCCAAGCAGGGTGCGCCCAGCAATATGCTGTCGTATGTGGTCTGGTCCAGCGCGTTTGCAGTGGCGCCCTTGTTTGCGCTGTCGTTTGCGATGGAAGGCTGGGACAACATCTCCAGCGGCATTCGCAATGCTGATCTCGCGACCTGGGCCGCAGTGGCCTGGCAAAGCTGGGGCAATACCCTGTTCGGCTATGCAGCCTGGGGTTGGCTGCTGGCGCGCCACCCCGCCGCCACGATCACACCGATGGCCTTGCTGGTTCCGGTATTTGGCATGGGCGCGTCCGCCTGGTTCTTGAATGAATCGCTGCCTGCTTGGAAAATTATTGCCGCAACACTGGTGATGAGCGGCCTGGCGGTCAATCTGTTGTGGCCCAAGTTTCGACCAAGGACAGCAACAGTAGCCGCAGAGCAGTCGTAAAAAAACCGCGCATAGAGCGCGGTTTTTTTATTTGCAAGAGCGATCAGAGCTTCTGTTCTTGCATGAACTTGTCAAAGGTCGCTTCGGTGAAGCGGAACCAGAGGTTGGACTCCGCGCGGAACTTGGAATAGTCGGCGTAAATCTTTTTCCAGTCTTCGTTCTTGGTGTTGAGTTCGCTGTACAGCGCCATCGCTTCCTTGAAGGCCTCCAACATGATTTCCTTGGGAAACTGGCGCAGCTTGGTGCCGGAGCCTACCAACTGCTTCAGCGCAGCAGGGTTCTTGGCATCGTACTTGGCCTGCATGTCGGTGTGCGCATAGGCGGCGGCGTTTTCGACAATCGCCTTGTTCTCTGACGACAGTGCGTCATAGGCCTTCTGGTTGATGAACAGATCCAGTTGCGGACCGCCTTCCCACCAGCCGGGGTAGTAGTAGTAGGGCGCGACTTTATTGAAGCCCAGTTTCAGATCGTCATACGGCCCAATCCATTCAGCTGCGTCAATCGTGCCCTTTTCCAGCGCGGTGTAGATTTCGCCGCCAGGAATGTTTTGCGGAATCACGCCCAGGCGCTCAATCGCCTTGCCTGGGAAACCGCCAGTGCGGAACTTCAGGCCTTTCAGGTCGGCAACGGTCTTGATCTCCTTGCGGAACCAGCCGCCCATTTGCGCACCGGTGTTGCCCATCGGGAAATTGAAGATGTTGTACTTGGCATAGAACTCACGCATCAGCGTCAGGCCGTTGCCCTGGTACATCCAGGCGGTCATCTGGCGGCTGTTCAGGCCGAAGGGAATCGCGCAACCGAGCGCAAAAGCCTCGTTCTTGCCGAAAAAGTAATAGGGCGCTGTATGGCAGCACTCCAGTGAGCCTTGCTGCACTGCGTCCACCACGCCAAAGGCGGGAGCGATTTCGCCGGCCGCATGCACCGAAATTTCAAACTTGCCGCCCGACATTTCCCGGACGTGCTTGGCGAAGATTTCAGCCGTGCCAAAAATGGTGTCCAGCGCCTTGGGAAAGCTGGAGGCCAGACGCCAGCGTACTGCGGCCTGCGCGTGCACCGCGGGTGCCGCGCCTGCGGCCAGAACGCCAGCAATGCCTGCGTTTTTAAGTATTGAACGACGATCCATGCGAAGTACTCCGGTTGTGTTGCGTCATTCAGGATTGTAGGAAGACACGCCCGCGAACCGCCTCGGGTTTACCCGACTAGGCCGCGCGCACCAAGGGTTTCAGCAACGCAGCAAAACGCTGCTGGATCGAATGCTGAATGCCCGCTGCATCCAGCCCTTGCAAAGCCAGCAATTTGGCGGGGTCGCCATGTTCGATGAATTTGTCGGGCAAGCCCAGTTGCAAGACCGGCACCAACACATCGGCAGCATGCAGCGCTTCGAGCACCGCACTGCCAGCACCGCCCATCACCGCGCCCTCTTCGAGCGTGACGATGGCTTGGTGGCTGCGCGCCACATGCAACAGCATCTCGGTGTCCAGCGGTTTGGCCCAGCGCATGTTGACCACGGTGGCGTTCAAGGCCTCAGCCGCTTGCAGCGCCGGGTACAACAAGGTGCCGAAGGCCAGAATCGCAATGCCGGTACCCTGGCGGCGCAGCTCTGCCTTGCCAAACGGCAGGGCCTCCAGGCCCGCTTGCATCGCCGCACCCGCACCGGCACCGCGCGGATAGCGCACCGCCACCGGGTGGTTCTGCGCAAACGCGCTACTGAGCAACTGGCGACATTCGTTTTCATCCGCCGGGCAGGCCACGCTGATGTTGGGAATGCAGCGCAGATACGGGATGTCATAGGCACCTGCGTGCGTCGCGCCATCGGCACCCACCAGGCCCGCGCGGTCCAGCGCAAACACCACCGGCAGGTTCTGGATCGCTACATCGTGGATCAACTGGTCGTAGCCGCGCTGCAAAAAGGTGGAGTAAATCGCCACCACCGGTTTCAGGCCTTCGGTCGCCAGGCCACCGGCAAAGGTGACAGCGTGCTGTTCTGCGATGCCCACATCAAAGTAGCGATCCGGGAACCGCTGCTCGAACTCCACCATGCCAGAGCCTTCGCGCATCGCAGGCGTGATACCGACAAGACGCTTGTCCTGCTCGGCCATGTCGCAGAGCCATTGGCCAAATACTTGTGTGAACGTCTGCTTGGCGGGTGCACTGGACTTGACCAGACCGACTGCTGGATCGAACTTGCCCGGGCCGTGGTAGGCCACCGGGTCGGCCTCGGCCAGCTTGTAGCCCTGGCCCTTTTTGGTGACCACATGCAGGAACTGCGGACCCTTCAAGTGCTTGATGTTCTCCAGCGTGGGGATCAGCGAATCCAGATCATGGCCATCGATGGGGCCGATGTAGTTAAAGCCGAATTGCTCGAACAATGTGGCAGGAACCACCATGCCTTTGGCATGCTCCTCGATGCGCTTGGCCAGCTCAAACAGCGGCGGCGCGCCCTTGAGTACGGTCTTGCCCACGTTCTTGGCGGCGGCGTAAAACTTGCCACTCATCAACTGCGCAAGATAACGGTTCAGCGCACCCACCGGCGGGCTGATGCTCATGTCGTTGTCGTTCAGGATCACCAGCAACTTGCAGTCTTCGACACCCGCGTTGTTCAGCGCCTCAAACGCCATGCCGGCCGTCAGCGCGCCATCGCCAATGATGGCTACGGAATGGTTGTCTTTGCCCTGGATGCGGGCGGCCAGCGCCATGCCAAGCGCGGCGGAGATGGAGGTGCTGGAGTGCGCCGTGCCAAAGGTATCAAACTCGCTCTCGGCGCGCTGCGGAAAACCAGACAGGCCACCCAACTGGCGCAGCGTGTGCATGCGATCGCGGCGCCCTGTCACGATCTTGTGCGGATAGGTCTGGTGCCCCACGTCCCAGACCAGGCGGTCATCGGGCGTGTTGAATACAAAGTGCAGCGCCAGTGTCAGCTCCACGGTACCGAGGTTGGAGCTGAGGTGCCCACCGGTTTTGGAGACGCTGTCCAGCAGGTAGGCGCGCAACTCATCGGCCAGCGCATGCAGGTCGGCGCGTGGCACCCGGCGCAGGTCTTCCGGTGCGTTGATGGTTTCAAGCAATGGGTATGGGGTATTCGACATGCTATATTTTTTGTAGCTGCTTACGCTTGTTATATGCGGGCTAGAGGGCTATTTTGTATAAATTTTGACTAGCTGGCGCGGTTGACCACCATGTCGGCCAGCGCGCGCAATGCGTGGGCACTTTTAAACGTGGGACAGTCCAGCGCCTTCAGTGCCTGTTGCAGCAACTCCTGCGCATAGAAGCGGCTGCGCTCCAGGCCCAGCAGTGACACGTAAGTGGGTTTGTCGTTCTCAGCGTCTTTGCCGGCGGTCTTACCCAGCGTGGCAGAGTCGGCCGTGACATCCAGAATATCGTCCACCACCTGAAACGCCAAACCAATCGCCGCGCCGTAGACGTTCAGCGCTGCCAGCGCTTCCGCACTGGCGTGTGCGCAGTGGGCGCCCATCACCACACTGCCCTGCAACAGCGCGCCAGTCTTCAGCTCGTGCATCTCGCGCAACTGGCTTTCCTTCAAAGGCAGGCCGACGCTGGCCAGATCAATCGCCTGCCCACCCGCCATGCCCGCACTGCCCGCGGCGCGCGCCAGCAGGCTGCACAGGCGCGCCTGTGTGGCCAGCTCCACCGAACCATCTACCGGCGTCAGCAACTCAAACGCCAGCGCCTGCAAGGCGTCACCCGCCAACAGCGCACTGGCTTCGCCAAATTTCACATGCACCGTAGGCTTGCCCCGGCGCAGCACGTCGTTGTCCATGCAGGGCATGTCGTCGTGCACCAGCGAGTACGCGTGGATCAGCTCTACGGCACACGCGGCGCGTAACGCAGCAGCCTCGCCCGCCGAACCAGCAGACAGCGCGTCGTGCGCCGCCAATACCAGCAAGGGCCGCAGGCGTTTACCGCCGTCCAACACCGCGTAGCGCATCGCTTCCACCAACTCTGCAGGCGCGCCGTGTTCGCCGCCCGGCGGCGTGTCGGCCGTGACCCACTGCTCCAGCGCGCGTTCGACGCGCGCCAGTTGCGTCTTGCTCCACTGAGACAGGTTAAACACTTCGGGCCGTTCGGCCAGCATTGCCAGATTGCTACTCACGTGGCTTTCCAGGGTTTGAGCACGCCATCGTCAAGTACCTTGATCTGGTCTTCGACGGCCTGCAGCTTCCCGCGGCAAAACTCCAGCAGTGCCGCGCCGCGCTGGTAGCCGGACAGCAGTTGCTCCAGCGGCATCTCGCCAGATTCCAGCTTGGCGACCAGGGATTCCAGCTCCTGCATGCCGGCTTCAAAACTGGCCGGGTCTGCCTGTGCGGGAGTGGGGGATGCGGGAGAAGCCTTGGGCATGCGTATAGGGTTTTCGAAAATGGAGCGCGGTTGTTTACCAACTAAAGCGCAATCCACTGATTTTAGGCCCACTGCAGGCCATTTATGCCGCTTCTGACACCCATGTGCGGCTACAATCCACAGCCCCGGCAGCTCTCAAGGTAGCTGCCCTTTAAGCCCCCTCTCAGGGGGTTTTTTGCATCCTTAAGGACCGAGATTGTGCAAAATCTGCGCGAAAACAGCTTCCCGCACGAGTGGAAGCAGCCCGCAAACGTAGTAACCATGCGGGCTCCGGCAAAAGTTCATTCAACTCAGCCACAACTAGCCCCACAGCTCCCGGTCTCCAGCTATTTCGACCCGGCGCTCTATGCGCTCGAAATGCAGCGTATTTTTCAGCACGGCCCGCGCTACGTAGGGCATTCGCTGGCGGTTCCCAACGTGGGCGACTATTACGCCCTGCCCCAGGAAA
Organism: Rhodoferax sp.; assembly: GCA_043782015.1. Classification (GTDB taxonomy): domain Bacteria; phylum Pseudomonadota; class Gammaproteobacteria; order Burkholderiales; family Burkholderiaceae_C; genus Allorhodoferax. The sequence goes on from JAYWAV010000429.1 coordinate 7,620, forward strand.
AAGAAGGCCGCGCGCTGGTGCGCAACGCGGGGGGCGTGGAACTGATCTCCAACGTCTGCCGCCATCGCCAGGCCGTGATGCTCAAGGGCCGCGGCTCGTTGATACACAACGACAAGGGAATGCAAAGCGGCAACATCGTCTGCCCGCTGCACCGCTGGACTTACAGCGGCGCCCACGCGGGGGGCAACGGAAAATTCCCCGCAGGGCCGCCCCAAGGGGAATTGGCCCCCTCGGAGGGCAGCGACCCGCGCAGCGGCGCAGCGTGGGGGCAACATCAAAGCGGCACGCTGATCGGCGCGCCCCACTTCGCCCAAGACCCCTGCCTGAACCTGAACAACTACAAGCTGCAGGAATGGAACGGCCTGCTGTTTGAAGCCAATGGCATCGATGTCACCAGCCAGTTAGCCAACATGGGCCCGCGCGCCGACCTGAGCTTTGACGGCTATGTGCTCGACCGCGTGGAGATGCATGAGTGCAACTACAACTGGAAAACCTTTATTGAGGTCTATCTGGAGGACTACCACGTCGGCCCCTTCCACCCGGGCCTGGGCCAGTTCGTCACCTGCGAAGACCTGCGCTGGGAGTTCAAGGACCACTATTCGGTGCAGACCGTGGGTGTCGCCAATCGCCTGGGCAAGGCCGACACGTCGGGCGGCTCACCTACCTACGAGCGCTGGCAGAAGGCGCTGCTGAACTACACCGGCGGCGTGCCACCCAAGTTTGGCGCGATCTGGCTGACCTACTACCCGCACATCATGGTCGAGTGGTACCCGCATGTGCTGACCGTCTCCACGCTCTACCCGATGGGCCCGAACAAGACCATGAACATGGTCGAGTTCTACTATCCGGAAGAAATCGCTGCGTTCGAGCGCGAGTTCGTTGAATCCCAGCAAGCCGCCTACATGGAGACCTGCGTCGAAGACGACGAAATCGCCGAACGCATGGACGCCGGCCGCGCCGCGCTGTTTGCACGCG
>JAYWAV010000430.1:0-3096 GCA_043782015.1 Rhodoferax sp.
CGTCAGTGACCGGTGCGTTGTGCGCAAAGTCAAAGCGGGTACGGTCTGCGTTGACCAGCGAACCCTTTTGCTGCACGTGGTCGCCGAGCACTTCGCGCAAGGCTTTGTGCATCAGGTGGGTGGCGGAGTGGTTGCGCACGGTGGCGGCGCGCTTGGCGGCGTCTACATGGGCGGTCACAGTGTCGCCCACCTTCAGCGTGCCAGTCTTCAAGCTGCCATGGTGGCCAAATACATCGGCCTTGATCTTTTGCGTGTCCTCGACCAAAAACTCCGTTCGCCCTGAGCCAATCGAAGGGCTGGCTTCGACAAGCTCAGCCTGAACGGTGATAGTGCCCTCATCACCGACCTGGCCTCCGCTCTCGGCGTAAAACGGCGTAGTTTCCAGCACCACCACGCCTTGCTGACCGGCATTCAGGGCTGCAACCGGCGTACCATCAGCGTAGAGCGCTACGATTTTGGTAGCTTGTGTGAGTTGGTCGTAGCCAACAAAGGTGTTACCAGTACCGGTATATTCCAGCGCCTTGTCCATCTTGAACTTCCCTGCGGCACGGCCTGCGGCCTTTTGCTTGTCCATCGCGGCCTGGAAGCCCGCTTCGTCCACGGTCACATCGTTTTCGCGGGCCACGTCATTGGTCAGGTCCAGCGGAAAACCAAAAGTGTCGTGCAGCTTGAAAGCCACGTCACCCGGCAGCATCTTCACGCCGCCAGCCAAAGCTTCATCGAGGATCTGCATGCCAGTCGCCAGTGTTTCAAAGAAGCGCTCTTCTTCGACGCGTAGCACCTCGGTGATACGGGCTTCCTGGTTGGCCAGATTGGGATAGGCGGCACCCATTACTTGCACCAAATCTTTCACCAGCTTGTGGAAGAACGGTGTCTTCTTGCCCAATTTGTAGCCGTGGCGGATTGCGCGGCGGATGATACGGCGCTGCACGTAGCCGCGGCCTTCGTTGCTCGGGATCACGCCGTCGCTGACCAGAAAAGCGGTCGCGCGAATGTGGTCAGCAATCACACGCAGGGATTTGTTGTTCAGGTCGGTACAGCCGGTCTCACGTGCGGCGGCCTTGATCAGCACATCGAACAGGTCAATCTCGTAGTTGCTGTGCACGTGTTGCAGGATCGCGGCCAAGCGCTCCAGGCCCATGCCGGTGTCCACGCACGGTGCGGGCAGCTTGTTCAGGCTGCCGTCAGCCTGCATGTCGAACTGCATGAACACATGGTTCCAGATTTCGATGAAGCGATCGCCGTCTTCGCCAGGGCTGCCCGGGGGGCCGCCGGGAATGTGGTCACCGTGGTCATAGAAGATTTCGGAGCAAGGGCCGCACGGGCCCGTATCGGCCATCATCCAGAAGTTGTCGGACTGGTATTTCTTGGCGCCTTTTTTGTCGCCAATGCGGATCACGCGCTCGGGGGGCAGGCCAATCTCTTTCGTCCAGATGTCGTAGGCCTCCTGGTCGTCGACGTAAACGGTGGCAGTCAGCTTTTCGGGTGGCAGTTTGTAAACCGTTGTCAGCAGCTCCCAGCCCCACTTCAGCGAATCGCGCTTGAAGTAGTCGCCAAAGCTCCAGTTGCCCAACATCTCGAAGAAGGTGTGGTGACGCGCGGTGTAGCCCACGTTTTCCAAGTCGTTGTGTTTGCCGCCAGCCCGCAGGCAGGCTTGTACCGAGGCGGCGCGCACATAGGATCGTTTGTCGGTGCCCAGAAACACGTCCTTGAACTGCACCATGCCGGAGTTGGTGAACATCAGCGTGGGGTCGTTGCCCGGCACCAGCGGGCTACTGGCGACGACGGTGTGGCCCTTGGAGGCAAAGAAGTCGAGGAACGATTTGCGAATGTCGGCGACACTCATTACGGGCTGGGTCATGTCAGGGCTACTCTGGCAGGGTTCAAACAAGCCTTGTATTATCGCCCGAGAGATATCCGCCCCAAGTGGCACCGTCCCCCGCGCACCAGCCGGAGCCTGACCCGGCAAATTTCAGCGCTACGCTAGGGACACATTTCGAGGAACCGCTATGGACATGAAGACATCCCCCCTTGCCTTGCTCAACGACCCCACTCTGCTGAAAACTGATGGTTTCATCAACGGCCAGTGGGTCAAGGGTGCGTCACGTTTTGACGTGAATGACCCTTCCAGCGGCATCAAACTGGCCGACGTCGCGAACCTAGGACCAAGTGACGCCGAAGCCGCGATTGCCGCCGCCAACGCCGCCTGGCCCGCGTGGCGCGCCAAGACGGGCAAGGAACGCAGCATCATCTTGCGCAAGTGGTTTGATCTGTTGATGACCAACCAGGAAGACCTGGCGCGCCTGATGACGGCCGAGCAAGGAAAGCCGTTTGCCGAAGCCAAAGGCGAAGTCGCCTATGCGGCCAGCTTTGTCGAGTGGTTTGCCGAAGAAGCCAAGCGCGTCAACGGCGAAACCCTGCCCCAGTTTGACAACAACCGCCGCCTGATGGTGATCAAACAGCCGATTGGCGTCTGCGCCGCCATTACGCCGTGGAACTTTCCGCTGGCGATGATCACCCGCAAGGTCGCGCCTGCACTGGCCGCTGGCTGCCCTGTGGTGATCAAGCCCGCCGAACTGACGCCGCTGACCGCGTTGGCCGCCGCCGAACTGGCGCTGCGCGCAGGCATTCCGGCTGGCGTGCTGAACGTGTTGAGTGCCGACAGCGCGAATTCGATTGCGATTGGCAAGGTGATTTGCGCCAGCGACGTCGTGCGCCACATCAGCTTTACCGGCTCCACCGAAGTGGGCCGCATTTTGATGGCGCAAAGCGCGCCGACGATCAAGAAGATGTCACTGGAGCTGGGCGGCAACGCGCCCTTCATCGTGTTTGACGACGCCGACATCGACAGCGCGGTCGAAGGCGCCTTTGCCAGCAAATACCGCAACGCAGGCCAGACCTGCGTTTGCACCAACCGCTTCTATGTGCAGGAGGGCGTGTACGACCAGTTCGTCGAAAAGTTCGCTGCCAAAGTGCGCACCGCCAAAGTCGGCAACGGCTTTGAAGATGGCGTGAACCAGGGGCCGCTGATTGAAGACGCTGCCGTCGACAAGGTGGAGCGCCACGTGAACGACGCCATCGCCAAGGGCGGCCGCG
>JAYWAV010000431.1:0-3091 GCA_043782015.1 Rhodoferax sp.
TTGAAGATTGATCAGTGCGGCACTCAGCTCCGCCGTGCGCTGCTGTACGCGTGTCTCCAACTTCTCGTTGAGCGCCTTGATTTCCATTTCGGTACGCAGCCGCTCGGTCTGGTTCATCAGAATCGCCAGCACACAAGACTCGTTGTCGTATTCAATGGTTTCCGCCGAAATGATCATGTGCACCCGGCGGCCATCGCGCGCAATGCAGACAATCGGGTGGTTCATCGTGCGGCCATTGCGCGCAAGCTCATCGAGCCATTGGCTGCGCTTCTGGACCTCTGCCCAAATGCCCAACTCCAGCGAGGTGTGGCCCAGCACTTCTTCTTTGGACCAGCCAAGCTCGCGCTCCCAGGCCGGATTGACGGCCATGTAGCACCCATCGGCTTTGCGGGTCACGGAAATGGGCAGAGGGCTGGACTCGCTGATCACATGAAAGCGGCTCTCCGAACGCTGCAGCGCTTGTTCACGGGCCATCAGTGTCGCAACTACCAGCTCCAGCTCCTGGTTCAGTGCGCGCGTCTTGCGGATGTTGTTCCAATGCGCCTTCAGGATGAAATGCATGCCCACCAGGGAGGTTAGTATGACCAGCGCCTGCGGTGCCCAATACCACATGACCGGTGTATCGATCCGTCGGCCAGCGATCCACCCCTGCTGTTCGGCTACCGCCAGGAGGAAAGATGCGCCTACCGAGGCAAGCCCAAGGGCGGCGCCCTGGCGTATGCCCAGAACCCAACCACCGAGCAGCATCATGGCGGGATAGGCAAACAGGGCTGCGTTGGCGACGCCGTTGCGCAACCAGCCTTGTAAACTGACCGCAGCCCAGATGCCCCACACAAACAAGGTCATGGCCTGCACCGCCTTGCCGCGCGAATGCAGCCACAACGTGGCACCACCCAAAGCAAATACGAGAACGGGTGCGACAATCTTGTTGCCACCCTGACCACCCAGGGTCATGGCTACAACATAAATGGCCAGAATGGCCAGTACGACCTTGTACAGGGTGTCGGCGCGCTCCAGTGGAACGCTCTCTTCACTTTGCAGCAGGGTGGAATTCTCCATACGGCAAGTATAGGGAGATATGGCTCCCACACTGCGCCGCTGCGCGGGTCGCTGCGCCTTAAAATCCACCTATGTCCACATTTGAAATTGAAGGCGGCGTGCCGCTTCGCGGAACCGTCCGTGTATCCGGCAATAAAAACGCCATCCTGCCGATGATCGCGGCGTGCATCTTGACCGACCAGGAAATGGTGCTGGACAACGTGCCCGACATCATCGACGTGCGCCACATGCTGGACGTGATCGTGGCCTTGGGCGGCAAGGTCGAACGCAGTGGCGAGCGCGTGAACATCCATGTCGCCAGCGTCAACACCAGCGAAATCAGCCGCGAGCTGTGCAACAAGGTGCGCACCTCCATCCTGTGCGTCGCACCGCTGTTGCACCGCACCGGCAAGGCCAAGCTGTACCCGCCGGGCGGCGATGTGATTGGGCGCCGCCGCCTGGACACGCATTTCTACGGCCTGCAAAAGCTGGGCTCCACCATCAGCCTGGAAGACAGCTACGACTTTGCGGTGCCGCACGGTTTGACTGGTGCCGACCTGTTCTTTGACGAACCGTCCGTCACCGGCACCGAGCACATCCTGATGGCCGCCGCTGTCAGCAAGGGCCACACCATCATCCGCAACGCGGCGTGCGAGCCGCATGTGCAGGATCTGGCGAACATGCTCAACGCGATGGGCGCGAAGATCACCGGCATTGGCACCAACCAGCTAAACATCGATGGTGTCGACTCGCTCAATGGCACCACGCACACCGTTTGCCATGACCACATTGAGGCTGCTTCCTATCTGGCGCTGGCTGCAGCCACCGGCGGCGAGATCAAGGTCGAAGGCACGGACCTGCATTCTTACTGGATGTGCCGCCGTGTGTTTGCCACGCTGGGCGTCAAGATCGAGTTGTACAAGGACCACATCTTCCTATCCGAAAACCAGGAGCGCCGCGTGCTGCGCGACTACGACGGCTCCATGCCTGCGATTGGCGACGGCCCGTGGCCCCAGTTTGCGACCGACCAGATGAGCTGCATGATCACGCTGGCGACGCAGGTGGAAGGCAATGTGCTGTTCTTCGAGAAGATGTTCGAGTCGCGCCTGTACTTTGTCGACCGCCTGATCGGCATGGGCGCCAACGCCGTGGTCTGCGATCCGCACCGCGTCGTCATCAGCGGTAAATCCAAACTGCGCGGCACCACGCTCAGCTCGCCCGACATTCGCGCCGGCATGGCACTCTTGGGTGCGGCACTGTGCGCCAGCGGCAAGAGCACCGTGCAAAACGCCAACATGATCGAGCGCGGCTACGAGCGTGTTGAAGAAAAGCTGTTGGGCCTGGGCGCACGCATTACCCGCCGTGCCTGAAGCAGCAACCCCGGCTGATTTTGCGGCCCGCATTGCGGGCATCCTGCAGGAGCTGAGTATTGCGCCAGAAGTCATTGCGCAGCGCGGTTTGCAGTTGCAGGTTGAGCCTGCAGAACTGGTTGATGTCAGTGTCTCGACCGACGGCTACATCTTTCAATTGACTCCTGCGGCCCGAAACGCCTGGCGCGCCATGCAAGCCGCTGCAGTGCGCGATGGTGTCACCATGGCACTGGTTTCGGCCTACCGCAGCGTGGAGCGGCAGCGCGAAATCGTTACCACCAAACTGGCACGCGGTGACAGCATTGCAGAGATCCTGACCTTCGTAGCGCCCCCCGGCTACAGCGAGCACCACACGGGCCGGGCCATCGACATCGGCACGTCGGAAGAAGATGCGCTGGAAGAAGTGTTTGAGACCACACCTGCTTTTACGTGGCTACAGGTGCACGCCGTGGAATACGGCTTCGTGATGTCTTACCCCAGAGATAACGCGCAGGGCTTTGTGTATGAGCCTTGGCATTGGTGTTATCGGGGGTAACGGCCGCCTATCGTTCGTGCTGCGGCGTGGCCTGCCGAGGTGGGGAGTGCCCGGGGGCCTCCCGAGTGCCAAACGCGCACATATCGGCCCCCAGGCACTCCCCACCCCGGCGAGAAGAAGCGTAGTCGAGCGTGCGATGGATAACTAC
>JAYWAV010000432.1:0-8550 GCA_043782015.1 Rhodoferax sp.
CCCCGGTTGTTGCGCCCGCGCCAGGCGTATACGGCCATGGCTATACCTCCCGACGAGCCGCCTCAAGGGAGGTATGCGCCCCCTTGGGGGGCAGTGAATACACGGAGTGATGAACGTGGAGGCTCATATTTCAGTCCTCGTCGTCAAAAGCGTCTTGGTCGAAACCAATGCGCATCGCTTCAGACACCGAGGTGCGCCCCTGGCGCACCAGGTCCAGCGCATGGTGCGCCATGCTCTGGCCCTTCATCTGCTCGCGCGCCAGCCGCATGAATGCGGCCGGGTCGGAGTGGGATGCCGACTGGGTCAACTGGGCGTCCATTTCCAGCAGTTCGTAGACACCCTGGCGCCCGGCGTAGCCGGTGCCATTGCAGGCCGAGCAGCCCAGGCTGCGCTTGGCGTTGAGCGTTTCGCCCTCGGCCAGCATGCCGGTGAGCCAGCCCTGCTCCTGCGGGCTGGGCGCATGGGGCGCTACACACTCCACGCAATTGAGGCGCACCAGGCGCTGGGCAATTACCGCCTGCAACGAGGTCGCCACCATGAACGGCGGCACACCCATGTCCAGCAGGCGAAACGGGGTGCTGGCGGCATCGCGCGTGTGCAGGGTGGAGAGCACCATGTGCCCGGTGATGGCCGCGCGCATGCCGATTTCGGCGGTTTCGGTGTCCCGCATTTCGCCCACCAGAATCACGTCGGGGTCCTGGCGCAGCGTGGAGCGCAGCACCTTGGAGAAGGTCAGGTCAATTTTTTCATTGACCTGCACCTGGGTGATGCCAGGCAGGCGGTACTCCACCGGGTCTTCCACGGTGATCACCTTGAGCTCTGCGGCATTGACTTCAGCCAGGGCCGCATACAAGGTGGTGGTTTTGCCCGAGCCCGTGGGGCCAGTGACCAGCACCATGCCCGTAGTGCGCGCAATTACCTCGCGAAAGCGCTTGAGCATGAAGTCTGGCATGCCGATGCTGTCCAGGCGGCGCATGGCAGCGCCCTGGTTGAGCAATCGCATGACTGCGGATTCGCCGTAGGTAGTGGGCAAGGTCGAGAGGCGCACATCGACCGTCTGGTCTTGCACGCGCACGCTGAAACGGCCGTCCTGCGGCAGGCGCTTTTCCGAAATATCCAGCCCTGCGGTGAGCTTGAGGCGCTGCGCCAGTGCGGCGCCAATGCGCTTGTCAGCCTGTGTCTGGGTCTGCAGCACACCATCCACCCGGACCCGGATCTGCAAGCCGTTTTCCATGGGCTCGATGTGCACATCCGACGCACCGACCTGCACTGCGTCTTCAAACATGGACTGCAGCAGGCGCACCACGGGTGCCGCTTCAGCGCCGACGCTGGCAGTGAGCTCGCCGAAGTCGACCGCATCGCCCAGGTCTTTTTCCAGGGCGCGGGCCAGGCCGCTGATTTCTTCGGTGCGGCGGTACAGCCGGTCAAACGCGCCGGGCAGTTGGCTCTCTGGCACCGCAGCGATGGACACATTGCGCTTCAGAATGCGCGCCAGCTCGTCGTAAGCGAACAGATCGAGCGGGTCGCCCATGGCCACCAGCAGGGACTCGCCCTTGTCCTCCAGCACCAGCGCGCGGAAGCGCCGTGCCGAGGACTCGGGCAGCAGCTTCACCACATCGGCGCGAAACGGAAAGGTCTTGAGGTTGACAAACGGGATGCGAAGCTGGCGCGCCAGGCCATTGGCCAGCAACTCTTCGGTGATGACGCCGCTTTCGATCAGCAGGCGCCCGACCTTTTTGCCGGTGGTGCGCTGCAGCTCCAGGGTTTGCTGCAACTGCTCTTGCGAAATCAGGCGCTGCTGCACCAACACATCGCCCAGACGCAGCTTCTCGGGGCGCCCTGCAGGAGGGCGCGCCCCTGGAGGGCTATTTGGCGTGGCGGCCATGTTCATGCGCGAGATCCTCAGAGGTTTTCAAAAATGATAGCACGCAACGCAGTGCCATCTGGTGCTTGCCTATAAATTGGGCGCGAGCAAGCGTTGTAGTTCGGAGGGCTGGCACTGCCGCCGCCGCGCCAGATCCTGCAATTGGTCATCGCCAATCTTGCCCACGTTGAAGTAGACAGCGCCCGGGTGGCCGATATAAAAACCGCTGACGCTGGCAGCTGGCGTCATGGCAAGGCTCTCCGTCACGCCCATGCCGATATCTTCGCATTGCAACAGCGTAAACATGTCCTGTTTGACGCTATGGTCCGGGCAAGCAGGGTAGCCAGGCGCGGGGCGGATGCCTTTGTACTTTTCGGCGATCAAGTCTTCTGCTGTTAGCGCTTCTTGTGCCGCATAGCCCCACAGATCTGTGCGCACTTTTCTGTGCAAGCACTCAGCAAATGCCTCGGCCAGGCGGTCAGCGATGGCCTTGAGCATGATGGAGGAGTAGTCGTCGTGCAGGGCCTCGAATGCTGCGGCCCGCTTTTCGGCGCCAATGCCGGCGGTAACGGCAAACAGCCCTGCGTAGTCCCTGATTTCTGCATCATTTGGGCCTGTAACGCCCGCAGAATGTGCGTGAGCCGCTACTGAATTCATAGCATTTCCCACCACAAGTCGGGGCGCCACGAAATCGGCCAGACAGCGGCTAGGGCGCATCACCCCATCGATCTCCTGCTTCTCGGCCTGCTGGCGCAGGCCGTACCAGGTCAGTGCCACGTCCGTGCGCGACTCGTCGGTGTAGAAGGCAATGTCGTCGTCATTCACCGTATTGGCCGGGTACAGCGCCACCACCGCGTTGGCGGTGAGCCAGCGGCCGTCGATGATTTTTTTCAGCAACGCCTGACCATCCGCCAGCACCTTCTTCGCCTCTACACCCACCACCTCATCATTCAGGATGGCGGGGTAGGGCCCTGCCAGATCCCAGGTCTGGAAGAACGGGCCCCAGTCGATGTACTGGGCCAGTTCGGCCAGATCAAAGTTTTTGAATACGCGGCGGCCAATGAATTTGGGCACCGTGGGCTGGTAATCGCCCCATGCCAATACCGCTCGGGCTGCGCCTGTCGAAGCCTTGAGCCCTTCGACAAGCTCAGGGCGAACGGGGGTGGGCAACCACTTGTTGGCGCGCGCGCGGGCCAGCGGCCACAGGGGCGTCTGTTTTTTGTTGGCGTGCAGCGTGCGCACCTTCTCGTAGTCGGCATTCACGTCGGCGATGTACTGCGCCGCCTTGTCACTCAACAAGCCCTGCGCTACGCTGACGCTGCGCGAAGCGTCGGGCACGTAGACGATGGGGCCTTCGTAGTGCGGGGAAATTTTGACGGCCGTGTGGACCCGGCTGGTGGTCGCGCCGCCGATCAGCAAAGGCATTTTGCGCAGGCGGAAGTAATCGTCCTTCTGCATCTCGGCCGCCACGTATTGCATCTCTTCCAGGCTGGGAGTGATCAACCCAGACAGGCCAATGATGTCGGCGCCTTCAGCCTTGGCGCGGGCCAGAATCTCATGGGCTGGCACCATCACGCCCATATTGACCACGTCGTAGTTATTGCACTGCAAAACCACGGTGACGATGTTTTTGCCAATGTCGTGCACGTCGCCCTTGACGGTCGCAATGACGATCTTGCCCTTGGCTTTGGCTTCACCGCCAGCTTCGACCATCGCCAGCTTTTCCGCCTCAATGTAGGGCAGCAAGTGCGCCACTGCGGACTTCATCACCCGCGCACTCTTCACCACCTGGGGCAAGAACATCTTGCCTTGGCCAAACAGATCCCCCACCACGTTCATGCCATCCATCAGAGGGCCTTCAATCACGTGCAATGGACGGCCCCCCTTGGCCAGGATCTCGCGGTAGGCCTCCTCGGTGTCTTGCGTGATGAAGTCGGTGATGCCGTGTACCAGCGCATGCGACAGGCGCTGGCCGACCGTGACCTGTTTTTCCGGCGTGCCGCGCCACTCCAGCTTCTTGCTCTCGTCTTTGGCGCCGCTTTTCGCAGTCTCGGCCACTTCGACCAGGCGCTCACCCGCATCGGCGCGGCGATTCAGCACCACGTCTTCGACACGCTCGCGCAATTCCGGCTCCAGGTCGTCGTACACGCCGACCATGCCGGCGTTGACGATACCCATGTCCATGCCCGCCTTGATCGCGTGGTACAGGAACACCGTATGAATGGCTTCGCGCACCGGGTCATTGCCGCGGAACGAAAAGCTCACGTTCGACACGCCGCCGGACACCTTGGCGCCAGGCAGGTTTTTCTTGATCCAGGCTGTGGCTTCAATGAAGTCGACGGCGTAGTTGTTGTGCTCTTCGATGCCCGTGGCAATCGCAAAGATATTGGGGTCAAAGATGATGTCTTCGGGTGGGAAGCCGACTTCATCCACCAGCAGCCGATAGGCCCGCTCGCAGATTTCGATCTTGCGTTGGTAGGTATCGGCCTGGCCCTTTTCGTCAAACGCCATCACGACGGCGGCGGCACCGTAGCGGCGCACCAGTGTGGCCTGGCGTTTGAACTCTGGCTCGCCTTCTTTCATGCTGATGGAGTTGACGATGCCCTTGCCTTGCACGCAGCGCAAACCGGCTTCGATGACGCTCCACTTGGAGCTGTCGATCATGATGGGCACGCGGGAAATATCGGGCTCACTGGCGATCAGATTCAGGAAGCGCACCATCGCCGCCTGGCTGTCCAACATGGCCTCGTCCATGTTGATGTCGATGATCTGCGCGCCGTTTTCGACCTGCTGGCGCGCCACCGCCAGCGCCTGCTCATACTCGCCGTTCAGGATCATCCGGGCGAAGACTTTGGAGCCGGTGACGTTGGTGCGTTCACCGACGTTGACAAAGAGGGACTGGGCATCGACCGACACCGGCTCCAGGCCGGACAGCATCATGGGGGAAGGGGTAGCGACAGACATGCATCTCACCTGTAAAAACAGCATTCAGGTGAGCGTGGTTGTCAGAGTAAAAATCGTCCAAGCCTGACAGTCGACCCATGACTGCTGCAACGCTCCTTGGAGAGTGCGATTTTAAGGGCGATCCGTGCCGTGTGGCGTGCCAGTGCGCTACCATCGCGCAAAACAAGCCCGCAAGGGGCTCGCCAGGAGCGCCATCCATGACCCAAGTCGATTCTTTTTCGCAACTCTCGGACCTCACTGCAGGCACCAAGGGTGCCGACTATGCGGCCGAACTGTTGGCGGCACCGGAGGCGCTAACCAGTCTGAGCCTGGACGAAGCGCGCTTGGTGATCAGCTTCATGACCCCGCGTTTCTATGAGGCAGGCACCACCTTCATCAAGGAGGGCGACAGCGGCGACGACGGTTTTATGGCGTTGCTGGTCGAAGGCGATGTTGTCGTCGAGCGCATCACGGTCAGCCGTACCGACCCCGTCACCATTCGCGTACTCGGACCTGGCAGCCTGATTGGCGAAATCGGGCTGGTTGACCATGAGCCTCGCTCTGCATCCTGCACCGCCAGTTCCGACGTTTGGTGCGCGGTTCTGACCCGCGAGGCGATTGAAGCCATGATTGCGCAGCAACCCGCCATCGCGGCCCGCTTGCTTTTGGGTATTTCGGCCAATATCGCCGAGCGACTGCGCGACACGAATCGCCAGCTCAAGCTCTATGCCCGCCTTGCCACCGCGATGCGCGAAGAGTTGGCCAACGTGATGACGCCCCGGCAATAGCCGGTCAGGCCGCTTCTTTGTAGAAGTAATTGCGCTGCAAGCTGCGCGCCGCCAGTGGCGACACGGCATGCGCAATCGCACCAATGTGGTCCGGCGTCGTACCGCAGCAGCCACCGACAATATTGACCAGCCCCTCGGCAGCGAACTCGCGCACCAAGCGCGAGGTGACGTCTGGCGTTTCGTCAAAGCCGGTATCGCTCATCGGATTGGGCAGGCCGGCATTCGGGTAGCAGCTGATAAACGTATCCGGCGCTGCACGGTTCAGCTCCTGGATATAGGGACGCATCAGGGTCGCACCCAGCGCGCAATTCAGGCCGATGGCAAGCGGTTGTGCGTGGCGCACGCTGTGCCAGAAGGCCGTCACGGTCTGGCCACTCAGGATGCGGCCGGATGCATCAGTCACAGTACCGCTGATCAGGATAGGCAGGCGTTCGCCGCTGTCCACAAAGTATTCATCCACTGCAAACAGCGCGGCCTTGGCATTGAGCGTGTCAAAAATCGTCTCCACCAGAATCACATCGGCACCACCTTCGACCAATGCCTTGGTCTGGTCGTAGTAGGCCGCGCGCAACTCTTCAAACGTCACATTGCGGGCACCTGGGTCGTTCACATCCGGGCTGATGCTGGCGGTCTTGGGCGTAGGGCCGAGGGCACCCGCGACAAAGCGGGGTTTGTCGGGCGTCGAATATTTGTCGCAGGCGGCGCGCGCCAGCTTGGCCGACGCGAGGTTCATCTCGTACGCCAAGTCCGACATGTCGTAATCGGCCTGGGCCACGGTCGTCGCGCCAAAGGTATTGGTCTCGATCAGATCCGCGCCAGCTGCCAGATAGCGTTCGTGGATGTCGGAGATCACGTCTGGGCGGGTCAAGGACAGCAACTCATTGTTGCCTTTGACGTCACGGTGAAAGTCCTTGAATCTCTCCCCGCGGTACTGCGTCTCGCCCAGCTTGAAGCGCTGAATCATCGTGCCCATCGCACCGTCCAGAATGGCGATGCGGCTTGCCAGAATGCCTGGCAGGGCCTGAGCTCTGGTGTAGGGTACGCGGGTGTAGGTGATGGGCTTCATGCTGGCGGCTCACTGGTTGCTGTCAAACAAGTGAGCGCGGTTGAAATCCCCAAGCCTGACCATCAACCTGCCTCTATGTGGTGGAGGCAGACGCTGGCTGCAGCGCCCCTTGGGAAGCCCCGATTTTAGTTCACTTGCGACCGATGAGCGCCATATCGGACAATAGCGCCCATGCGGGAGAAGCGGGTTCAGTGATGCGCCAATGAAATTGGTAGTCAAATTGACTGCCAAGCCCCGTAGAACCTGCGTAAGCAGCTCCTGTTTTTATAGCGTCTCTTGTGCCCCATCTCGATATCCTCCGCGAAGTTTTCGGCTACCCAGAGTTCCGTGGTCCCCAGCAGGCCATCGTCGAGCACGTCATTGCCGGCGGCGACGCATTGGTGTTGATGCCCACTGGCGGCGGCAAGAGCCTGTGCTACCAGATCCCGGCTATTGCCCGCCAGCAGGCCGGCCAAGGTGTGACGCTGGTGATCTCGCCGCTGATCGCGCTGATGCACGACCAAGTAGGCGCACTGCACGAGGCCGGTGTCAGTGCCGCCTTCCTGAACTCCACCCTCACTGGCGACGAGGCCTACCAGATCGAACAGCAACTGCTGCGCGGCGAAATTACCCTGCTCTACGCTGCGCCGGAGCGCGTGAGCAATGCGCGCTTTCTGGCGCTGCTGGATTCGCTGTTCGAGCGCGGCCGCCTGAGCCTGTTCGCCATTGATGAGGCGCATTGCGTGAGCCAGTGGGGCCACGACTTCCGGCCTGACTACCGCAATCTCACCGTGCTGCACGAGCGCTTCCCTGGTATCCCCCGCATCGCGCTCACCGCCACGGCGGACGACCTGACGCGCGCCGACATTCTGGAGAGGCTGCAACTGGAGGATGCGCGCGCCTTCATCAGCAGCTTTGACCGGCCCAACATCCGCTACACCATCATCGAAAAGAGAGACTCCACCTTGCAACTGCTGCGCTTCATCGAGCGCGAACACGAAGGTGACGCAGGAATCGTCTACTGCCAGAGTCGCAAAAAGGTGGAGGACATGGCACAAACATTGGTAGATGCGGGTCTCAAGGCGTTGCCTTACCACGCCGGGCTGGACAACAAGGTGCGCCAAGCGAACCAGGACCGCTTTCTGCGCGAAGAAGGCATCGTGATGGTAGCAACCATCGCCTTTGGCATGGGTATCGACAAGCCGGATGTGCGCTTTGTCACGCACCTGGATATGCCCAAAAACATCGAAGGCTACTACCAAGAGACGGGCCGCGCAGGGCGTGATGGCTTGCCCGCGAACGCGTGGATGGCCTATGGCCTGCAGGACGTGGTGAACCAGCGCCGCATGATCGACGAGAGCCCGGCCGGGGAAGACTTCAAACAGGTGATGCGCGGCAAGCTGGACGCGCTCTTGGGCTTGGCCGAGGCCACCGACTGCCGCCGCGTGCGGCTACTGACTTACTTTGGCGAGCAAAGCCTGCCCTGTGGTAACTGCGATAACTGCTTGAATCCTCCAGAGATTTGGGACGGCACCGATGCCGCACGTAAGCTGCTGTCTACCATTTACCGCATACAGCAGCAAAATGGCATCAGCTTTGGCGCCGGGCATTTGATGGACATTGTGCGCGGCAAAAAAACCGACAAGGTTGCGCAATTCGGCCACGACACCTTGAGCACCTTCGGGCTGGGTGCGACGTTCAGCGAAGTGCAGTTGCGCGGCGTGTTGCGACAGCTCATTGCCACTGGTGCCGTGGGCCTGCACAAGGTGGAAATGGACAACGGCCACAGCTTCGATACCCTGCAGCTGACGGAACACTCGCGCGCGGTGCTGAAGGGGGAAGTGCAGGTAGCGTTGCGGGAATCGGCCTCAGGCCCGGCCGAACGCAAGAGCAAGCGCAGCGCGCGTTTG
>JAYWAV010000433.1:0-3071 GCA_043782015.1 Rhodoferax sp.
AAATCCAATGATTGCGGGCCTGATACCCGTATTGGCGAACAATGCGCGCGCCAAATACAGAGCAGCGCGCGGCGCTCCTGTGCGCGAGAACTCGTGGACCACCAGCAGGATTTTGTGCTTGGCACCAAGCGCTTCAGCATCCTGGTGGAAAACCGTCGGCAGATGTGCTGCGCGAAGGGGGACTGACGGGACTGGCGGCACCGACACCGCCGGCAGCAACTTTCGCAAGGCTGCGTTCGGGCGAGACACCAACAAACGCCGTAGGTAGCGCAGTGGGCGTGTCACTTTCCAGCTGAGGGAATTGAGGATGGCATCTCGCTCAGTAGTGAGCGAAACAATGTAGTCCTCCCGCTCCTGACGCTGCAATTCAAGGTCACGAATACCGCTCTGCTGCTCAGCCGCAAGTTGCTCAAGCCGCAACACGTTTCCATGCAGTGCTTGGGTGTGCTTTTCAAGGCTCTGAATGACCTTCTCGCGCTCTGAAGCGATACCTTCCCAGGCTAGACGTTGCGAATCCAGCCAGGCACCACTTTCATTGAGCGCCTGGATCTGCTTTTGCAGCTCAGCAATGCCCAGTTCATGGCCACGCTTGATTTCAGTCAGAGTGTAGTTTTGGTAGCGTAAAAAGTTGAGTTTGTGCTCTGCGTCCAGGGCTTGACGATTGGTGTCGATGGCCGTATCAAATTGGCACAGTTCAACCGCTTGGTCTATGGGTTCGTTAGAGCAGATCGCCACAAAGCCAACTGGTAGGTCCTGGTCTTCGCCGTGGCTGAGCTTTCCGAAAGCCGTAGCGCCTGCCGGCGGCAGCGACTCCAGAGCAATCAGTACGCTGGGGCGCACCCATTGCTTAAGCATGACCACGTGCTTGAAGCTGGCACTGAGGAGTTCCGTGAACTCCGCCTCGGTCATCTCGCGCAGGTGGTAGGGGTTGGGGCCGTACGGCGCAGTGAAGCGTGGGTCTGGCGTGGAGATCACCAGTTTACCGCTGGGTGTCAGCAGTTCGGCGGCGTTGCGGATGGTCTCTATCTGGGTGGCGTGGTCGACGTGTTCGATCATCTCGAAACAGGTGATCAAATCGAAAACGCCCTTGCCCAATCCGCGACCCAAGTCGGAACGCTCTTCGAAGCGGATGGTCGGATCGCGGTGCATTGCACGCGCCCAGGCGATGGCTTCAGGCGAAATATCCATGCCCACCACCGATGCCGCCGTACCTGCCAGCCGCGCCGTGCCGTAGCCGGTGCCACAGCCAAAGTCCAGTACCCGCATGCCTTTGGCCATTTGGGCGGCCAGGCCGTAGCGGGGAAAGTGCTCGTACTCGGTCAGTTTCCAGAAGCCGTCAGGCACGTAGCGTTCGTGCATGAACTCCTTGAAGGTGCTGCCACGTGCTTCGGCCAGAACGCCGATAAAGCCTTCTTGCTGGTTATTGACCGAGGCTGGCTCGTCTTCAAAGCGCGCCTGCGCCATGTCTGCCTTAGCGACGATGCCGCGCACAGTGATGTCCTTGAATAGCAGGCGTTGCAGCAATAGTTGCAATGACTTTGCCGAGTAGAAAACCAGATGCGAAGGCGGGTGGCGGTAGGCCCAGCCGGCCGGGTCAGCCACCGCATCGCCGCAGCGCGCATTGGGCGTACTGACGACGACCAACGTGTCGGGCGAAATCATGCCGCGGCCGAACAGCGTAAAGAACAGCTTGTAGGGGTCGGTCAGGTGTTCTATGACCTCGTACATCAGGATCAGGTCGAAGGTCACCGGGAACAGGTCTTCCACCTTTTCGACGATGGTCATGCGGTCGCCATGGCGCTGTTGCGCAATTCCGCGGGCGTGCTCCGAGGGTTCGACGCCAAAGCATTTCCAGCCTTTGTCGGCGGCCAGTTTCAGGTGGCTGCCATAGCCGCAACCGATGTCCAGCACATGCAGATCCCTGGTGGCACCATCAAAGCGCGCCAGCAGTTCGATGGTCGCATGCAAAGAGGGCTCGGTCTGCGCGTCGTAGTCGCTATAACCACCGCGCTCACCGCCTTCAAACCACTCTTCCCGGTCGTATAACTTCTTGAGCGTTGTATCGCTGGGCATGGGGGACACAAAGTCGGTCGCTGATTCGGGACACCTCCATACGTCAAAGCCATCGACTGTGCACAAATGGCTGACGTGCATGGATTTGCAAACTGGGCACTGCGGAGTGCCGACTGTTGCCGCGGCTGAAGTATTGGGTTTCACGGTATCTGTCATTTGAGGGTGCTTGCGGCGTCCGCAGGAATCCACTGGCTGGGATGGACAAATTTGCCCCAGGTGGGGAAGTTCCATCGCACGGAAAAAGGCAGAGCGAGATCAGTAAGAGCATAGCAAACCGACAGGTCTTCGGAATTGGCGCCCAGGGCGACCAAATAGTCACCTGGCGCCAGGCAATTGGCGGGCAGCAGTAGCGTGCCGCTCTGCATTTCGCCGGCCTCTTTGGGGGGCCAAAATACGTTCGCTTCGACGCTGGTCTGGCCAACCACCCAATCACCATCGGCCCGAAAAATGCTGATAGTGAAAGCAGTACGACCAATGGGCTGGTTGGCGAGCACACTGAATTTGAAGCGGATCGGGTCACCGACCTGGTAAACGGGCTTTTCTGCAGTGGCATGGCCATCGTGAACAGCCTCCACAAATTTCGCCATGCCGGTTTCCTTTTGGGAAATGACAGTAGTAAGAATTGCCTGATCCGCAGCAGCACCCAAGGCGTCTACGTAATACTCCTGGCACACCGCAACGGGGGCGCCAATCATGACCGTCTCCCCGCCACGCAACCAAACCACGCGATCGCAGATCAGCTGCAGGGTGCTGAGGTCGTGCGTGACGAACAGCAATGTGGTGCCCTTGTTGCGCAACTCACGGATTTTTAGCAAGCACTTGTTTTGGAACGCGATGTCCCCCACGCTGAGTGCTTCGTCAATGATCAGGATGTCGGGCTCCACGTGGATCGCAATGGCAAATGCCAAGCGCACGAACATGCCGCTGGAATACGTCTTAACCGGTTGATCGATGAAGTCGCCAATGTCAGCGAACGCCACGATGCCGTCAAAACGGGC
>JAYWAV010000434.1:0-3061 GCA_043782015.1 Rhodoferax sp.
TCCACAGGGCCTGCACCATACAACGCATCTTCTCGTCGGGGTGGGGAGTGCCGGGAGCCGATTTGTGTGGCCTTAGGCGCACCATGAAGGCCCCGGCATTTCCCACTTCGGCAGGAAGCAAAGCTGGAATACGCTACTGTATTGATAGCTGCTCACGCAAACTCCATGCGCGCTAGCGGCCATTTTTATGCAGAAGCGTCATCTGGTGGCGCCTGTGTGTGGCGAATGAAAAGTTGGGCGGCCCAAATGCCGATTTCGTACAGGATGCACATCGGAATCGCCAACGCCAATTGCGACACGACGTCGGGCGGCGTTACTACCGCGGCAACGACAAACGCCACCACGATGAAATAGCTGCGAAAGCCCTTGAGCTTTTCGATGCTGACCAGCCCCATGCGCGCCAACACAATCACGACGATGGGCACCTCGAAGGCCAATCCGAAGGCGATGAACATCGACAGCACGAAGTCCAGATAGGCCTCGATGTCGGGCGTTGCCGAAATGCTCTTGGGCGCGAAGCCCTGGATAAACTTGAACACCTGGCCGAACACAAAGAAATAACAAAACGCCACGCCAATGAAGAACAGCAAGGTGCTGGACACGACCAGCGGCATCACCAGTTTCTTCTCATGGTTGTACAGACCTGGCGCGACAAAAGCCCAGACCTGCCACAGCACCACAGGCAGCGCCAGCAAAAAGGCCGCCATTAGCATGATCTTGAGCGGCACCATGAAGGGCGAAATCACCGAGGTAGCAATCAGCTTGCCACCTGCGGGCAAGGATGCGACCAGAGGCGCAGCGAGCAAGTCGTACAAAGCCGCTGGACCGGGGTAAAACGCCAGCACAGCCAGCATCACGCCGACGGCGATCGCGGCCTTGATCAGCCGGTCGCGCAACTCCACCAGATGCTGGACAAATGGCTGCTCGGTACCGGCGAGCTCGTCGTCGGGGTTATGGGGCTTGAACATGCGGAAGTAGAGAGGAAAGGTCAGCCCGCACGATTGGGCCGGTAGCGCGCTACACGGGCCGCGCCCGATAGCGCTTTGGTGCGCGTGCCGGTGCGGGCCTTGTACCAGTGCGGCGTGGCGCCGGTTTTCAGGCGCCAGTTCTTGCCTGGGTGCTTGTAGCTGGGGAATTCGGGCTCGTTGGAGAGCAACGCCTGGTTGGTAGCGTCGGACCAGCTGCTTTCAAAGTCGCTGGCGTGGGTCTGGATGGACTGCTCCACATCGCGGGCTGCGCCTTCGACCGAGTCGCGCATTTTCTTGAGCTCGTCGAGCTCCATCGAGCGATTCACTTCGGCCTTGACGTCGGCCACATAGCGCTGCGCTTTGCCCAGAAGCATACCCACGGTGCGCGCGACGCGCGGCAGCTTTTCCGGCCCGATCACGATTAACTCCACCGCGCCGATCAGCGCCATCTTGGAAATGCCGAGATCAATCATCGTGAGGTTTTGCCGCCGGGCCGCCCCAAGGCAAAATGCGCCCCCTTTGGGGGGCAGCGACCCGCGAAGCGGCGGAGCGTGGGGGCAATGTCATTCAGGACTTGTGTTTCGCTTCCACGTCGATCGTGGTTTTCTCGGGCGCGCCATTGGCGACCTGCTGCGCCGGTGCAGCAGGCTTGTCGTCCGCCGAGGCAGCGCCGTCCTTCATGCCGTCCTTGAAACCCTTGACCGCGCCGCCGAGATCAGAACCCATGTTCCTCAGCTTTTTGGTGCCAAACACCATCACCACGATCAGCAGAACGATCAACCAATGCCAAATGGAAAATGAACCCATGACTTACTCCTAACGATATTGAACGAATTCTAGTCGGCGCATGTAACAGTGCTGTGAACAGCAATTTCCCGCCGGGCTGCCCCAAGGGAAATTAGCCCCCTCGGGGGGCAGCGACCCGCGTAGCGGCGGAGCGTGGGGGCTCACCCCCGCAGCCACGGGCGCGGTCCGCCCATGACGTGGAAATGCAGATGGTGCACTTCCTGGCCGCCTTCCACCCCTGTATTGGTCAACAAACGAAAGCCACCATCCGGATAAG
This sequence comes from Rhodoferax sp., assembly GCA_043782015.1. Classification (GTDB taxonomy): domain Bacteria; phylum Pseudomonadota; class Gammaproteobacteria; order Burkholderiales; family Burkholderiaceae_C; genus Allorhodoferax. Next base: position 2,032 of record JAYWAV010000434.1, read on the forward strand.
CATTGCAGCCCTCTTGTGTCGCCAGTTTGGGCACCAGCGCCATCATGCGCCCCAGCAGCGCGGCGTGCTCGGCGCCCACTTGGGCCAAGCTGGGAATATGTTTCTTTGGGATCAGCAAAAAATGCACTGGCGCCCAGGGGTGGATGTCGTGGAAGGCGTAAAACTCGCCGTCTTCATAGACCATGCGCGACGGAATCTTGCGCGCTGTGATCTTGCAGAACAGGCAATCCGGGTCGTGGTCCTTGATTTCCGGATTCATTCAGCGAACTCCATCGCACGGCCCTGGTTCATCGCGATGAAACCCGTCACGATCCGGTACAGGAACCAGAGCGAAATCAGTGTCCAGGCGATCCAGCCGGGGATGAACAGCAGCAGGAACAGCGGCGCGGTCACGATGTACAGCAGACCGGCAATCAGGACGGTGCGAATGCGCCAGCGGAAATGCGAAGCGTGCCAGGTGCCCACCGCGTCGTCGCGTTTGACCATGTCAATGATCAGTGCGGCCAGCAGCAAGATCGTGCCGAACTGCCCTCCCGGGATGACGGCGCCGACCGCAACGATCAGGTGCAGCACATAGCTGATGGTGCCCACGGTGTTGAGCGACTGCATGCGCTGTACGGTCGCTGGGTCCGCTGCAACCGGGGTTTGTGCGGGAGTCGAAAAGTCTTGGGTCATGTGTTGTCCTCTTCACGTGAAGCCTGTGCGTCTTGCGCCTCACGCGCAAGGGCTTTGCGCAGGGCTTTTTCCTCGATACCGCTGGTGCCTTCGCGGCGCGCCAGTTCGGCGAGCACATCGGCGGGGGTGAGTCCGTAGTGTGCCAAGGCAATCATGCTGTGGAACCACAAATCCGCAACTTCACCGACCAATTTGGCCTTATCTCCGCCATGGTCGGCGTCCTTGGCAGCCATCACCACCTCGGTGGCTTCTTCGCCAATCTTTTTCAGGAAGGCATCCGGCCCCTTGTGCAGCAGGCGGGCGACGTAGCTCGCATCCGGGTCGCCGCCATTGGCAACTTTGCGGCTTTCGATCA
>JAYWAV010000435.1:0-8448 GCA_043782015.1 Rhodoferax sp.
CAAGCAGTTGAAAGCGGCCAAGTAGACGATTCGCAATGACAACGAAAAAGCGACCCCTGGGTCGCTTTTTTTATGGGGAAAACCGCCGGTTAGAAAGTACGGCCCTTGGTCACTGTCTCACGCACGATCCTCCATTGCTTGCCGACCAGCTCCAGATCCAGGGTCTTCTCAACGGTGTCCCGGTAGTCGTCGGAGCCGTAGCTTTGTGAGAACGAGACCGCGCCGGTCTTGGCGTTACAAGAGAGTGCCTTGGTGCCCGTGATGTCGGCGCGGATGCTGCCTTTTTTGTTCAGGCGGCTCTTGCGCAATTTCTCCCAATCACTGCGGCTCAGGCCCTTGGCGGGTGTGAAGCTGTCTGCATATGCTGCCAGGTAGCCGGCAAAGTCCTTGCGGTTCCAGGCGCCAATCCAGGCATCCACAAAGTTGCTCAACTCGGTTTGGCAAGCGTCGGTGACCTTTGCCGGTGTTAGCGCCGGAGCCGGTGGGGCGGGTGGCGGTGACTCAGCCTTGACCGGAAGCACCGGAATGCGTGCTTCGGTATTGCGGTTCAGCACCAGTGTCGGGATGATGCGGTCGCTGCACATGAGGGCGTCGTCATTGGCATCGGTGCCGCCGCTGGCTTCGGGCAAGGCGCTGTTCATGGGGCGCAGCTTGAAAACTTCGAGCAGCGTGCCGGACACCGCCAGCACGCGCACGTCGGACAGGCTGAGGTCGTACACCGCATTGGCCAAGGCGCGGCGCGCCTGGTACAACTCGTTCTCGGTGTCCAGCAAGTCCAGCAAGGAACGCTGACCAATATCAAATTGCTGTTGGTAGGCCTGGCGTGCCTTGGAGGTGGAAAGTTCATGCTGGGACAGCAGCTTGAGCTGGCTGACCAGGCGGATCGAGTCGTTGAAGGCGATCTGGCCGGTCTGGAAGATGTCGCGGCAGGCTTTGTCGCGCAGATCAAACGCTGCCTCCAGCTTGGCCGCGCTTTGTTTGATTTTTTCGGAGTCTGAGCCACCGCGGAACAGGTTGTAGTTCAACACCAGTTCTACGGTTGAGTCTTTGTATTCGCCAATTACACCGCTCTGGTTGTTCTGGATGCCGGTGCGTGCGCGCAGTTCCAGCGTCGGATATTTGCTGGCCGCACGCACATCGCGGTCAGCCCGGTAGGAGCGGATATTGGCCACGGCACCCAGGAAATCGGGGTTGGTGCGGGTCGCATCGTTCAAAAAGCCAATGCCCACTGGCAAGAATTCGCCTAGTGGATCCAGCGGGGCCAGTACCTCTGCAGGGGTATCTCCCACCAAGCGCTGGTAGCGTGCCGACACATCGTGCAGATTGCTGACTTCGGTCAACCAGTTGGACTCGGCCAGCGCCATCCGGCCAGCGGCCTGCTCCAGATCGACCCGGCGGCCGACGCCAGCGGCGACTTTTTGGGCGATGCGGTCATGCACCTCTTGGTGGGCGTTGTAGTTGTTGGCGGCGAGATCGACCAGGTCGCGGAAGCGCAGAACATCGATGTAGGCCCGACCCACTTCCAGCGCCGTCTGGTTGCTGACAGACAGTAGCTCGTAGAAGGCGGCTTGCTCGGCGTAGCTCAGGCGGCGCACCTCGGACTTGGTGGCAAAACCATCAAACAGGGTCTGGCGCAGCTGCAACGAGGTACGGTTGCTGTTGTAGGACTGGGTAGTCGGGACGCTGGGGCTCTGGTATTGCTCGCGGCCGGACCCGACCTCCAGATCAACCCGGGGCAGCCAGCCGCCCTGTGCAGCGCTTCGGTCGTGTTGTGCGGCCTGCAGGTTGTGGTAGCGCAGCTTGACTTCCGGGTTCTGCAGCGTGGCTTGCTCAATGGCGGCGCGCAGGTTGCCGGGTGACTGGGCCATAGCGGTGCTGCCAGCGATACAGAGGCCTGCGAGGAACAGGCATTTTTTTTGTAGAGGTCTCAAATGAATCACGTTCAAACTTTCCAGTGTCTCTGGTGTAGCGCGCTAACATGCCTATGCTAATCTGGAAGACATAGGCTGTGGGCAAAGCTTCTACAAGCCCTTGGAAACCAAGCCTGTTAGTTTAGACGACGATACGAAAGGTGCGATGCGATGAATTTCACGCTTATGGGGGGTTTCTTCTGTGCGATGGCGCTCATTGCGGGGCTTCTGAATCCGGTTGCAGCCCAAACGCAGCCTCAATTGGTCACTATCGCTGCGGGTGGTGTCAACGGTGTGTATTACTCGGTGGCTGGCAGTATTTGCCGTCAGCTCAACAAGGACCGCGCGGCCAATATGCGCTGTGCCGTCGAGGTCAGCGAGGGCTCGGTCTCCAATGTCAACCTGTTGCGCCGCAGCGTTGCACCGTTTGCAATATTGCAGGCCGACGTGCATTACAACGCCTACTCGGGAAATGGCGCTTTTGCCACTGGCGGAGCGCAAAAGGATCTGCGCTCGGTGTTCTCCATGTACCCGGAAGTTCTGACTATCGTCGCCGGCAAGGATGTGGCGGCACGACAACTGGGTGAGATGAAGGGCTTGCGTTTGAGCCGTGGCCTGCCGGGATCAGGCGGTCGCTCCACCATGGACAGCCTGTTTGCGGCGGTAGGCTGGAGCGCTGCAGATTTTGCCGCGGCACAGGAGCGTCCCATCGAAGAGCAAGGCTACGCCTTGTGTGAAAAGAAATTGGATGGCTTTGCTTATCTGGTGGGCCACCCGGCACCCAATGTGATGCGTACGGCCAAGAGCTGTGGTACGCGTGTGCTGTCGTTGGCAGAAGAACAGATTACTCTATTCATTGCTGGCAAGCCCTACTTCGAGCGCACCGAGATTGCCGCCAACACCTACCCCGGACAGGCGGCGGCGGTGGCCTCGGTCGGCTCGCTGGCAACGCTGGTGGTGTTGGAGTCCGCATCTGAAGAACAGGTCTATACGCTGGTGCGCGCAGTGTTTGACAACCTGGAAGCGCTCAAGCAAAGCAACCCGGTGTTGGCTGGTCTGCAACCCGCCAAGATGGTGAAAAACGGTCTGAGCGCACCGCTGCACCTTGGCGCGCTGCGGTACTACCGGGAAAAAGGCTGGCTGTAGGCGCAGCCCGCTCGGCGGAACACCCATTGCAACGCGGTCTCCTCATTCCGGCATCTGGCGGCGCTTGGCGGAGTCTTTCTGCGGCTTGCTGTATGGCCTGGGTGGTGCTGTTAGGCGCGGTGGGTGTCGCGCTGTCGGCCTCCAACTACGACCAATTGCAAGCCCATGCGGTGCAGCGCTGGGGGGCTGGCATCACGCCCAAATTCACCGCCTGGCGCACGCTGGTGGTCAACTTGGCCGCGGCGACCGACAGCGAGCGGCTCAAGCGGGTCAATGACTTTGTCAATCGGCAAACCTTGTTCGGCGAAGATATAGTGATTTGGGGCCAGCAGGACTACTGGGCCACGCCGCTGGAGACCATGGGAAAAAGCGCGGGCGATTGCGAAGACTTTGCCATCTTCAAATACTTCTCGCTGCGCGAGGCCGGGGTGGCACGCGACAAGCTGAGACTAATTTATGTGCGGGCCAAAACCGGCGCCTCGGACAGTGCGCCGATGCAGGCGCACATGGTGCTGGCGTATTACGCACAGCCCGATGCCGAGCCGCTAGTGCTGGACAACCTGGTGGGGGATATCAAACCCGCATCGCGCCGGCCCGACCTGGTGCCGGTATTCAGTTTCAACAGTGAAGGCGTGTTCAGCGGGGTCTCTGGCCAGGAGACCAGGCCGGCCGCCGGCACCGGGCGCCTGTCGCGTTGGGAGGACCTGCTGCAGCGTGCCAAGGCAGAAGGTTTCGAATAAATGATTTACTTACGGAGCTAGACCATGTCCATGTACCGACAACTCTGGTTGGCCATCATTGCCAGCATGTTGCTTGCCTTAAGCGGCGGCCTGTTGGCCTCTTTGCTGAGCGCGCGCAGTTACCTGGAGTCTCAGCTCACCATCAAGAACACCGACAACGCGACTGCGTTGGCGCTGTCACTGAGCCAGGGCAATCCGGACCCGGTAATGGTGGATCTGGTCGTGGCCTCGCTGTTTGACAGCGGGCATTACGAGTCGATCCGCATCCTTGATCCTTCGGGCAAGGTGATGGTGGAGCGCGTTGCCGAGGCCGGTGCACTGGACGCGCCGCACTGGTTCGTCCAGTTGCTGCCCATCCATGCGACGCCAGGTCAGGCGCAAATCAGCAGTGGCTGGAAACAATTCGGTAATGTCGCACTGGTGAGTCATAGCCGTTTCGCTTATGGTGCCCTTTGGAAGAGTGCCTATGAAATGGTGGCTGCGTTGACACTGGCCGGTATCGTCGGCGGCTTGCTGGGTTCATTGGTGTTGCGGCGCATCCGTGGTCCGTTACAAACCGTGATCGAGCAGGCGCAGGCCATTACGCAACGGCGCTTTGTCACCGTGGAGTTGCCCAAGGTGCCGGAGTTGAAACAGCTGGCCGTAGCGATGAATGCGACGGTGGGGCGCTTGAAATCCATGTTCGAAGAAGAAGCGTCACGGCTGGAAGGCGTGCGCAAGGAAGCCAATTTCGACAACCTGACCGGGCTGGCCAACCGCAGCTATTTCATGGGGCGTTTGCGCCACTCGATCGACGCGGACGATTCTGCCGGCGGCACGCTGATCATGCTGCGTCTGGCCGATCTGGCGGGTATCAACCGCCGCCTGGGACGTGGTGCTACCGATGACTTTCTGAAAGTAGTGGCGCAGGCGGTGCAGACATGCGCCACCAAGGTGGGGCAAGGCGTGCCTGCGCGCTTGAACGGCGCCGACTTCGCGGTGTTACTGCCAGGAGAAATGGCGGCGCGTGCGTTGACTGAGGACCTGTTACAGCACCTGATACAGGTGGCAGCTCCTTTTGTGGACGACCAGGCGACTGCGTGGCTGGGTTTTGGGAAGTTCGTGCATGGCACCGATGTGGGTGCTTTGCTGGCGCGCGTTGACCTGGCGTTGGCCGGTGCCGAGGCCGAGCGGGGCAATGGCCTGCAGGAAGCGATGAATGACACCGCGGACGAAATGCCACGCACTGCTGAACAGTGGCAAGGCATGATCCAGCGCGCACTGGCCCAGGGCTGGGTGCGTTTGATTTCGTTTCCGGTTGTACAGGTAAACGGCGCGTTGTCGCACCGAGAATGCCCGCTACGCCTGATGTTTGATGAGAAAGGCGAGTGGGTGCCTGCAGGGCGCTTCCTGCCAGTGGCTGAACGGCTGCGGCTGACACCTGCGTTGGATTTGGCAGCTGTCCGCTTGGGCCTGAAAGAACTGGAAGCCCAGCCCAAGCTGCCCGGTTTGGCGATCAACCTATCAGCGAGCTCGGTAGCCGATGCCGATTTCCGCAGCGCATTGACGGCGATGTTGCTGGAGCACAAATCGCTGGCGCCACGGTTGTGGCTCGAAGTGGCCGAGTCCGGCGCACTGAAATACATGACGGAATTCCGTGGCCTGTGCATCGGTCTGAAGAAGGCCGGTTGCCACGTCGGACTGGAGCACTTTGGTCACCAGTTCAGCCAGATCGGTGCGCTGCACGACTTGGGGCTGGACTATTTGAAAGTGGATTCCAGCTTTGTGCGTGGCATCGAGGCCAACGCCGGTAACGCAGCCTTCCTCAAAGGCCTGTGCAGCATTGCACACAACATTGGCCTGCAGGTACTGGCCGAAGGTGTAACGACCCAAATCGAATGGAACACCATCAAAGCATTGGGCTTTGATGGTGCGACCGGACCGGGTGTAAGGGAGCCGCAGTCCTAATTAATCCACTATCAAGCGTTTGTTGTTCAGCAGGTCCTGAATGATGGCGTTGTCGTTGAGCAGCGTAACGTTGTTGGCGTCCACTGTCAGGTTCACGTTCTGCAGCACGATGGTCTGGTTTTCCTTGGTCGCGTCATAGCCTGTGCTGAAGGCGCCAGTGGTGCTGATGTGCACCACCGTGTGGCCGTTCGATAGCTCAAAGTGCAGATAGTTGCCCAGATTGCCCGGGTTCTGGCCCAGGTGGACCTCGCCTTGCAGCAGATCACGCAGATCGAGCGCATCGCCTTCGGTCTTGCTGAAGTCCAGCACCAGATCGGTCGTGCCGGAAATCTTGATCCCGTTGGCAACACCGTAGGCATTGCCACCACCCGCGTTGGCGGTACCCAAGGTGGCGTTCTGGTCACCCAGCGACCACGCGAACACATCCGAGCCCAGATCGCCGCGCAGCACGTCGCTGCCTTTGCCGCCTTCGAGGCGGTCGTTGCCGGCGCCGCCGCGCAGACCGTCAATGCCGTCGCCACCAGAGAGGTAGTCGTTGCCGGTGCCGCCGTACAGTAAATCCGAACCCGCTTCGCCAAACAGCGCATCGTTGCCGGCACCGCCACCGACCACGTCGGCATTGGCCTCGGAGACCAGCAGGTTGCCACTGGCATTGACCAAGTTACCTGTGGTGTCGGCGCTGGTCATGAAGGCATGGGCGGCGACGTTGGCAAAGGTCAGCGTGTTGCTGCTGTCGCCTGCATAGACAACGTCGTCGCCAGCGCCGGCTTCTACTTTGTCGTTGCCCGCCAACGCGTTGATCGCATCGTTGCCGCCAGTGCCAGTCAATGTATCAACCCCGGCCGTTCCGTTGACGGTGGTGACACCTGCAACGTCGGTAGCGCCATTGATGGTGATGATTACGTTGGCGCTGCTGCTGGCGCCGCTCGGGTCGGCCACGGTGTAACTGAAACTCTCGGTTAGCGTCTGGCCGTTGTTGAGTGCATTGACACGCGCATTGGTGTTGTCCAGGTCATAGGTATAGCTGCCATTGGCATTCAGATGGAAGGTGCCGTAGCTTCCTGTCACATCGATGCCAACACGGTTACTAAAGCCGGTTACAGCCTGAACAGTGAGCGTGTCGCCATCGACATCAACGTCATTGCTGCGCACGTCGCCCGCCAGGCGGTAGTTACCAGAGTCCTCGGTCACCGACAGGTTGTCGTTGAAGGCCGTTGGTGGATCGTTTACCGCCGCCACGGCGATTGGCAGGTTCACCGTGGTAACGCCCAGCTCGCCGGTGGAAGACTCCTTGGCGGTACCTTCCACGGTCAGGGTATAGGTGCCGTTGAAATTGGCTGGCGGCTTCAGCGTAATGGTGTTGAGGTTCCAACTGGTGATGTTGATGCTGGCGCCATTGGCCGCCGCAGTGAAACTGTTGGTACCGTCGGACAGCACCGTACCAGCTGTCAGGTTCTTGGCCAACAGGCTAACCAGGGCTTCAGAGCCATCGGTATCGGCCAATGCAAAGGTAATTGGCGAGATCTTGATCGTGCCGTCTTCCACGCCACTGTTGCTGGTGGGGTAGTAGCCTTCGCCGTTGCTGCCAACCAGCGGATCGTGCACGCCGCCCAGAGTTTCGAGCTGGGTCAGCGAGCTGTACAGCTTGAAGTTGGCCGTGGTTAGGTCCAGCGCTGTGCCAGCGTTCACGCTCAGGTAGGGTTTGAGTGCGCCCACGCCGTCGCCGTTGTAGACCACCCAGTCCAGTGTGTAGTAACCGTCAGTGGTCGCTGTGAAAGTGGTGGCGGTAATATTGCCCCAGCTGTTGTAGGCCTTGTTCAGTACTTCCACGCCACCAATCTTCAGGATGGCTGTATCGTCCATGTACGAGCTGAAAGTGTAGGACTTGCCGGCCTCCATATAAATCAGGCCGGTCATGCGGTAGGCACCGTCGGTGGCAATGCCACTTGGCGTACCGCCTGCCACATAGTTTTGCGGCGCAGTGGACACGCTGGTTGCGCTCGGGGTCTCGGCGTTGAGACGTGTCAGCAGGGTCTGTACTTCGGCCGTGGTGTCCACGTCGCCAGGGCTTACCGTTGCCAAATTGGCGTACTGGCGCACGGTCAGACCTTCGCTGGCTGGTGGGGTCGAGATCACAGTAGAGCCATCGACAATGCCCACGCCGCCGAACTTCAACACCGGATCGTCGGCCACCGGTGCGATATCGACGGTGGCAGTGGCATTGCCGCTGAAGGCCGTGCCGTCGCTGACCTGGAAGGTGAAGGTGGCGTAGCTGGCCGCCTTGTTGCCCACACCGCTGCCGCCGAATACATCGGCACCTGACGCGTTCAGGGCTGGGTTGAAGCGCAGATTGCCGCCCGAGATATCAGCCGTTGTGACGCTGGTGTTGGCTGCATAGGTGGTCCAGGCCGTGCCGTTGTAGTACTGGATGGTGCCGTCGGCTGGCAGCGTTGTGATGCGCACGGCCTTGAGCGTGTCGCCCGTATCGACATCGACAAACGCAAAGTCGCTGAGCTGGAACACGCGCGGTGTGTCCTCTGTGCCGAAGAGGTTCACGTTGGCGGTGGTCGGCGCGTCGTTGACCGCCGTCACGTTGAAGGTGATGCGGTTCGGGGTGGCGTCGGTATCGACACCGCCGTTGGCGGTGCCGCCATCGTCCTTCACCTGGAACGTGAAGTTGGCATACGCTGCGCCGTTGGCATTGG
>JAYWAV010000436.1:0-3053 GCA_043782015.1 Rhodoferax sp.
CGTCGTCTAGCCCTAGCTCCTGAATTTTTCGCGTAATCGTGTTGCGGCCAATGCCGAGTTTTTGCGCGGCTTCGATGCGGCGGCCCTTGGTGTTGGCCAACGCTGCATGAATCAGGCGCGATTCAAACCTGCGCGTCAGTACATCCCACACATCGGTGCGCCCCGACAGCAGCATGGCAACGGCATCACGCTCCAACCCACTTTCCCAGCCCAGCCCATTTGCGGCGGCGAGCACAGCGTTTTCACCCGAATTCGCCGTTACATCGGCAGCAATTGGCGGGCCCGCACCCATCAAAACAGCCAGGGCCGGTTGCGCAGCTGCAGCACCGGCAACCACACCCACTTCCGGCGGTAAGTCCTTGGGCTCAATCACCTGGGCCGGTGCCATCACGGTGAGCCAATGGCAAATATTTTCCAGTTGCCGCACATTGCCTGGAAAGGCGAACCCCTCCAGCCAGCCCAGTGCCGCGTCGGAGATGCGCTTGGCCTCCACTCCCAATTGCTTGGCACTCACCTGCAGGAAATGGCGCGTCAACATCGCCACGTCTTCCTTGCGTTCACGCAAGGCGGGCAGCCGCAAGCGGATCACGTTCAGGCGGTGGAATAAATCTTCGCGGAAAGCACCGTCCTTGACGCGCTGCTCCAGATCCTGGTGCGTTGCGGCAATCACGCGCACATTGGATTTAACGGCACTGTGGCCGCCGACACGGTAGAAATGCCCATCGGACAGGACGCGCAACAAACGGGTTTGCAACTCGTACGGCATGTCACCAATTTCGTCGAGGAACAGCGTGCCGCCATCGGCCTGCTCAAAGCGGCCGCGGCGCATCGTTTGTGCGCCGGTGAAGGCACCGCGCTCATGGCCAAACAGTTCGCTCTCCAGCAGATCTTTCGGAATGGCTGCCGTGTTGATGGCGACAAATGGCCCACCCGCGCGGGGCGAATGTTTGTGCAATGCGCGCGCGACCAGCTCCTTGCCAGAGCCGGACTCGCCGGTGATCATCACCGTGACGTTGCTTTGACTCAAGCGGCCAATCGCACGGAACACATCCTGCATCGCAGAGGCCTGTCCCAGCATTTCGGGTGCCTCGCCCATGCGCTCTTCGGCCACTTCTTCGCGCAGGCTTTCTTCGACGGCACGGCGAATCAGCTCGACTGCTTTGGGCAAGTCAAACGGCTTGGGCAAATACTCGAAAGCGCCTCCCTGGAACGCGCTGACCGCGCTGTCCAGATCAGAAAAGGCGGTCATGATGATGACCGGCAAACCGGGGTGCTTGGCCTTGATCTTTTCCAGCAGGTCCAGCCCCGAGCCACCGGGCATGCGAATGTCGCTGACCAGAATTTGCGGGCCTTCGTCATCGGCCGCCGTACTCAGCGCGGCCAGCACATCACGCGGGTTGGAAAAACTGCGCGTGGGAAGCTGCTCACGCAGCAATGCCTTTTCGAGAACGAAGCGAATGGACTGGTCGTCGTCCACTATCCAAATCGGCTTCATGTATTGGCTGTCCTCTGCAAGCAATTAAGGTAACGGAATCAGGATTTTGAAATCCGTGCGGCCCGGCACACTGTCCACTTCGATCAAACCGTGGTGTTGCTGCACAAAAGTTTGCGCCAGCGTCAGCCCCAGGCCAGAACCGCCCTCCCTGCCCGACACCAGCGGATAGAAAATACGGTCCCTGATCGAATCTGGCACGCCAGGTCCGTTGTCTATGACATGCAATTCCAGTGCCAACCGATAACGCTGCTTGCCAAATGTGATTTGGCGCGCGACCCGTGTCCGGAAAGTGAGATGCGCATCACCCGCGGCTATTCGCTCTGTCAACGCCTGGCAGGCGTTGTGGGTAATGTTCAGCAGCGCCTGGATCAGCTGCTCGCGGTCACCCCGAAACTCCGGTATCGAGGTATCGAAGTCGCGCACCACCTCCAGCCCCTTGGGGAACTCGGCCGAGATCAGTGAGCGCACCCGCTCACACACTTCATGGATATTGACGTCGCCCACCAGGTGCGGCCTACGGTGTGGCGCCAGCAGGCGGTCCACCAAGCTTTGGAGCCGATCCGCCTCATGGATGATGACCTGCGTGTATTCGTTGAGCTCTGGCGACTCCATCTCCATTTCCAGCAACTGCGCGGCACCGCGAATGCCGCCCAACGGATTCTTGATCTCGTGGGCCAGATTGCGGATCAGTTCCTTGTTGGTCTGCGCCTGCTCGGCAAGACGCTCCTCACGGTCCTGGCGGGTCTGCTGCTCCTGGGGCACCATTTCCACAATGGTTTCATCGGCTGCCTCGGTACGGGTGATGATCACATGCACAGGCATGGAATCCTGACCTGGGCGCTTGAGCATGGCGTCGTAGCGCAGCGCCGCAAATTCGTTGTCGCGTGCGCCTTCCAGCGCATTTTGCAGTTGGGAAGGCTCGGTGAACACCTCGGCGAACGACGTGCCTTCCATCAGGCGCCGCGAAGTTCCCAGAATGTCTTCGAGCGCCGAGTTGGAGAAGATGACGGTCGCATCACTGCGTACCACGGCCACCAGCGTGGCGAGCAAGTCAAACGACTGGAACTGCGCGACTACCGGGTCGGGTGTTGGAGAGCGGGATTTGAAGGGGTTCAAGCCTGCTATTTTGCCGCAGAGCTTGTGGGCGCGTTGAGCGCTCGGGTGAGTTCACGGCGAATGCCCGCAATATCGCTTTCGTTGCGGCTGATGCTGGCCTTCAGTTCGGCCACACGTTCCTGGTACTTGCGCGGCTCGCGCAGGTCTTGCGGTATTTTCTCCGGCTCGCCACGGTTGTATTCCTTGAGCAGGTCTTCCTGGCGAACTTCGGCCTTGCGCAATTCGGCTTCAAGGATCATGCGGGCGTCGGAGTCCTTGGCGCGCTGGTCCATCGCTTCCACGCGTTGACCTTGCTGTCCGGCAGATGCGAGGCGTGTCGCTGGACCAGGCTTGATGGCGGGCACCACGGTCACAGACGCGCTGGAGATCAGCTTGCAGGTTTTCGCCTGCGCTTCCGACACGGTGTTGGTGTACTCGTTGCCACAACGGTAAATGCGCTCCT
>JAYWAV010000437.1:0-8427 GCA_043782015.1 Rhodoferax sp.
CATGATTGCGAAAGTCTGCAACAGTATGTCCAGGGTTCCATTGGACAGAGTCGCCTCGGGTGGGCTGGAAATGTCTACAGCGATCACAAGCTCAGCGCCCATCTTGCGTGCTGCACGAACAGGCACTGGCGACACCAAACCGCCGTCCACATAGTCGTGCCCCGAAATTCTTACGGGTTCAAACACTGCCGGTACAGCGCTCGATGCGCGAACCGCGACACCGGTATCGCCGCGCTGGAACACCACATCGTGACCGGTTTGCAAATCCGTGGCCAAAATGCCAAGCATCAACGGCATGTCTTCAATGCGTTTGCCTGCGACCTGGCCATTGACATAGCGAGCCAATGCATCGCCGCGCAACATGCCGCTGCTGAATAGCGGCAGCTTCCAGTCTGTGATGGCGGCCTCCTCCATGGTTTCCGCCACGCGTTGCAATTGGGCTCCATTCTTTCCACTGGCGTACAACGCAGCAACCAGACTTCCGGCGGATGTTCCTGCCACCAGATTCGGGCGGATGCCAGCCTCTTCCAGCACCTGAATGACGCCCACATGGGCAAATCCGCGTGCTGCGCCACCACCCAGCGCCAGGCCAATGCGGGGAGGAATTTTGACAACGGGTGGCGGCTCTACCGTAGGCACCGCTATCGCTGACGGAACCTCAACGAGGACCGGGGGTATGGGTGTCGTCGCGCAGCCCGCCAGCAACGCAGAAAGCGCAATGAACGATGCCCATTGCGCTTTGCGTTCAGTCAGACAGGACCGGGCGTATCTGAACATCAACCTGCGGTTGCTTCCTCGGGCTTGGACTTGCCCTCTTTCTTGGGCAACGGTTGAATGTCCAGGGCCACTTCGCCCGTCTCGACGCCCTTGTCATCGGTTGTGATGGTCATGTCCACCGTCAGGCGACCGCCATCGGTCAGACGACCGAACAACAATTCGTCTGCCAGCGCGCGGCGAATGGTGTCCTGAATCAGCCGCTGCATCGGGCGCGCACCCATCAGCGGATCAAAACCTTTCTTGGCAAGGTGCTTGCGCAACGTGTCGGTGAAGGTGACATCCACTTTCTTCTCTGCCAACTGGCTTTCGAGTTGCAACAGGAATTTATCGACCACACGCAGAATGACATTTTCATCGAGCGCCTTGAAGCTCACGATGGCGTCCAGACGGTTGCGGAATTCCGGTGTGAACAGGCGCTTGATATCAGCCATTTCATCACCCGACTCGCGCGGATTGGTGAAGCCAATGGTCGCCTTGTTCATGGTCTCGGCACCCGCATTGGTCGTCATCACAATGATGACGTTTCGGAAGTCAGCTTTGCGACCGTTGTTGTCGGTCAGCGTGCCATGGTCCATCACTTGCAAAAGCACATTGAAGATCGCCGGGTGTGCTTTCTCGATTTCATCGAGCAGCAGCACGCAATGCGGCTTCTTCGTGATTTGCTCGGTCAGCAGACCACCCTGGTCAAAGCCGACATAGCCCGGAGGTGCGCCAATCAAGCGGCTCACAGCGTGCTGTTCCATGTATTCACTCATGTCAAAGCGAATCAGATCAATACCCATGATGTAGGCCAACTGCTTGGCCGCTTCGGTCTTGCCAACGCCCGTCGGACCGCTGAACAGGAAAGAGCCAATCGGCTTGTCGCCCTTGCCCAAGCCAGAGCGTGCCATTTTGACGGCCGAGGCCAGCACGTCGAGCGCCTTGTCCTGGCCAAACACCACGTTCTTCAGATCGCGCTCAAGCGTTTTGAGTTTGCCGCGGTCATCGTTGGAAACATTGGCCGGAGGAATACGTGCTATTTTGGCCACGATTTCCTCGACCTCCGTCTTGCTGATCGTCTTCTTGCGCTTGGATGGCGGCAAGATGCGCTGGGCAGCACCCGCCTCATCGATGACGTCGATCGCCTTGTCTGGCAAATGCCGGTCGTTAATGTATTTCGCACTCAGTTCGGCAGCAGCCTGCAATGCAGCCACGGCGTACTTCACATTGTGGTGCTCCTCAAAGCGCGACTTAAGGCCCTTGAGAATTTCCACGGTCTGGTCGATCGTTGGCTCGACCACATCGATTTTCTGAAAGCGGCGCGACAGAGCAGCGTCTTTTTCGAAGATACCGCGGTATTCGGTGAACGTGGTTGCGCCAATGCACTTCAGTTGGCCAGAACTTAAACCAGGCTTGAGCAGATTGGACGCGTCGAGCGTGCCACCGGACGCAGCACCTGCGCCAATCAGCGTGTGGATTTCGTCAATGAACAACACCGCATTGGGTTTGTCCTTAAGTGCTTTCAAAACACCCTTGAGGCGCTGTTCAAAATCACCGCGATATTTGGTGCCCGCCAGCAGTGAGCCCATATCCAGCGAATACACGACAGAGTCGGCCAGAATATCTGGCACGTCGTTTTGCGTGATGCGCCAGGCAAGGCCTTCTGCAATGGCGGTTTTACCCACGCCGGCTTCACCCACCAGCAAAGGATTGTTCTTGCGGCGGCGGCACAGAATCTGGATGACGCGCTCCACTTCGTACTCGCGCCCAATCAGCGGATCAATCTTGCCTTCTTTGGCAAGCTGGTTCAGGTTGACGGTGTATTGCTCCAGCGGAGAAGCCTTCTCATTCTTCTCGTTGCCACCTTCTTCGCTTTCACCTTGGCTTTCGTTGGACTTGGCGGGCTCTGGCGGATCACTCTTTTTGATGCCGTGGGCAATGAAGTTAACCACGTCCAAGCGTGTCACACCTTGCTGATGCAAGTAATACACCGCGTGCGAATCCTTCTCGCCGAAGATAGCGACCAGTACATTGGCGCCAGTCACTTCCTTCTTGCCGCTGCCAGTCGATTGCACATGCATGATGGCGCGCTGAATTACGCGCTGAAAGCCGAGCGTGGGCTGGGTATCGACCTCGTCGCTACCGGCAACCTGTGGCGTGTTGTCTTTGATGAAATTAGACAAGGATTTGCGCAAGTCATCCGCGTTAGCGGAACATGCTCGCAAGACTTCAGCGGCGCTGGGGTTGTCCAGCAGCGCCAGCAACAAATGCTCCACTGTGATGAATTCGTGGCGTTGCTGGCGCGCCTCGACAAACGCCATGTGCAAGCTGACTTCCAGTTCCTGGGCGATCATGTGGATTCCTTATCTGACTTGCGTTGGTGATTAACTGTAAACCGATTTGTGCGTGTGATGGAAAAGACTTTGCGCATGCTTACAGATCTATGGGCTCGCTGACACATTTCAATGGGTGGCCAGCTTTGTGCGCAGCTTCAAGTACTTGGTCTACCTTGGTGGCAGCCACATCGCGCGAATACACACCGCATACCGCTTTGCCATCCAGATGAATCTTCAGCATGATTTGTGTAGCCGCTTCCCGGTCTTTTCCAAAAAACTCCTGGATGACCACAATGACGAATTCCATCGGGGTGTAGTCGTCATTGAGCATAACCACCTGGTACATCTGCGGCGGGCCAACACGTAGCGTGCGGCGCTCCAGAACAACTGCGCCACCATCTTCTTGAATCGGCAATCCGTCTGGAATTTTTGGTGGGGGTTTCGGGATATCGGTTGCCATGCAATCCATTCTATCGGTCGCTTCAAAACGTTGCATTACCCCCCTGAAATGGCGCCAATCTGGCTACATTCAAGCTCTGGTAACAAAAAAGCCGCCAGTGGCCTGCGGCCAGCGGCGGCTTTCACAAGCCTGCGCACCACCCAGTGCGCGGTGGGCCTGGGGTTTTTCAGGCCTTCATAGACGCCAGCGCGGCATTGAAGGTCTTACTCGGACGCATGATGGTGTCCAGCTTGACGGTATCGGGCAAGTAATAACCGCCAATATCTGCCGGCTTGCCTTGCACGGCAGCCAACTCGGCCACGATGGTTTGCTCGTTGTCTGCCAATTGCTTGGCGAGCGGTGCAAACTGCTTGGCCAAATTGGCATCTTCGGTCTGCGCGGCAAGCTCCTTGGCCCAGTACAGAGCCAGGTAAAACTGGCTGCCACGGTTGTCCAGCTGACCCGTTTTGGGCGATGGGTTCTTGTTGTTGTCCAGCAATTTGCCTGTCGCCGCGTCCAGCGTATTCGCCAGCACCTTGGCCTTGGCATTGCCCGTTTTCAGGCCCAAGTCTTCCAATGAGACGGCCAAAGCCAGAAATTCGCCCAGTGAGTCCCAGCGCAGATGATTCTCTTCAACCAGCTGCTGTACATGCTTGGGCGCAGAGCCACCAGCGCCGGTTTCGTACATGCCGCCACCCGCCATCAAAGGCACTATGGATAGCATCTTGGCGCTAGTGCCCAGTTCCATGATCGGGAACAGGTCGGTCAAGTAGTCGCGCAGGATGTTGCCGGTCGCACTGATGGTGTCCTGGCCACGGGTCACGCGTTCCAGCGTGTAGCGCATGGCACGCACCTGGCTCATGATCTGGATGTCGAGACCCGTGGTGTCGTGCTCGTGCAAGTACATCTTCACTTTGGTGATCAGCTGGGCCTCATGGGGGCGGTAAGCGTCGAGCCAGAAGACTACGGGCATACCGGAGTTGCGTGCCCGATTGACGGCCAGTTTGACCCAGTCGCGGATCGCAGCATCCTTGACCTGGCACATGCGCCAGATGTCACCCTGTTCCACGTTCTGGCTCAGCAGCACTTCGCCGGTGGCCACGTCGGTAATGTTGGCCACGCCATCTTCCGAGATTTCAAAGGTCTTGTCGTGCGAGCCGTATTCTTCGGCCTGTTGGGCCATCAGGCCCACGTTGGGCACGGTGCCCATGGTCTTGGGATCGAAGTTGCCGTGCCATTTGCAGAAGTTGATGATCTCCTGGTAAATGCGGGCAAAGGTCGACTCAGGCATCACAGCCTTCACGTCCTTCAGGCGGCCGTTGGCGTCCCACATTTTTCCGCCGTTGCGGATCATGGCGGGCATGGACGCGTCCACGATAATGTCGTTGGGCGAATGGAAATTGGTGATGCCCTTGGCAGAATCCACCATGGCCAGTTCGGGGCGGTGTTCGTGGCAGGCGTGCAGGTCGCGCTTGATCTCGTCTTGCTTACTCTGCGGCAGGCTGGCGATCTTGGCGTACAGGTCGGCCATTCCGTTGTTGACGTTGACGCCAAGCTCCTTGAACAAAGCACCGTGTTTTTCAAACGCTTCCTTGTAAAAGATCCTGACGCAGTGGCCAAACACGATGGGATGCGACACCTTCATCATGGTGGCCTTCACGTGCAGCGAGAACATCACGCCGGTCTTGCGTGCGTCTTCGATTTCTTTTTCGTAGAACTCCAGCAGCGCTTTTTTGCTCATAAACATGCTGTCGATGACTTCGCGGTCCAGCAGCGACACCTTGGATTTCAACACAATAGTTTGGCCGCCTTTGGTGATCAGTTCCATCTTGACGTCGCGGGCGCGGTCCAGTGTGATGGATTTTTCGCCATGGTAGAAATCGCCGGCATGCATATGCGATACGTGTGACTGCGAAGCCTGGCTCCACTCAGCCATGCTGTGCGGGTTCTTTCGGGCGTATTCCTTCACGGCCTTGGGCGCACGGCGATCTGAATTGCCTTCACGCAACACAGGGTTCACTGCCGAACCGATGCAGCGGGAATAGCGGACGCGGACAGACTTATCCTCGTCCGTCTGGGGCGCTTCAGGGTAGTCCGGCACGGCGTATCCCTTGGACTGCAGCTCCTTGATGCAGGCCTGCAACTGGCCCACGGAGGCGCTGATGTTGGGCAGCTTGATGATGTTGGCATCTGCTTGCAGTGTTTTTTTGCCCAGCTCTGAAAGGGTGTTCGGCAGCCTCTGACTTTCTGTCAGGCTTTCCGGAAATTCACCCAAGACACGTGCCGCCACCGAGATATCCGCTTCCGCAAAATGGATGCCTGCGGGTGCTGCAAAGGCACGCACTACGGGCAGGAAGGACGCTGTGGCAAGGCGTGGAGCCTCATCGGTCAAGGTATAGATGATGGTGGGTTGCTGGGTACTCATCTCTTGTCTCCAAAAATTGCTAGAAAGAAACCGCCTGGACACGGCGCCCAAGCGGTGGAGGCTTTGCGTCCAGCCACCGAAGCCGGCAGCCTAGCCCGCACGCCTTACATATGGTCGATCATGACCTGACCGAAGCCCGAGCAGCTGACCTGGGTCGCACCCTCCATCAGGCGGGCGAAGTCGTAGGTGACCTTTTTGCTTTTGATGGACTTCTCCATCGAGCTAATGATCAGGTCCGCAGCTTCAGTCCAACCCATATGGCGCAGCATCATTTCTGCCGACAGGATTTCAGAACCGGGGTTCACATAATCCTTGCCAGCATACTTGGGTGCAGTGCCGTGGGTAGCTTCAAAGCAGGCGACAGAGTCAGACAGATTGGCTCCAGGCGCTATACCAATACCACCCACTTGCGCGGCCAGCGCATCGGAGATGTAGTCACCATTCAGATTCAGTGTGGCAATCACACTGTACTCAGCGGGACGCAACAGGATTTGCTGCAGGAAAGCGTCGGCGATGCTGTCCTTGATGATGATGTCCTTGCCGGTCTTGGGATTCTTGAATTTGCACCATGGTCCGCCGTCGATCAGCTCGGCGCCAAATTCCTTTTGTGCCAGGCCATAAGCCCAATCACGGAAACCACCCTCGGTGTATTTCATGATGTTGCCCTTGTGCACGATAGTCACGCTGGGCTTGCCGTTGTCAATCGCGTATTGAATGGCCTTGCGCACCAGCCGTTCTGTGCCTTCGCGCGAAACGGGCTTGATGCCAATGCCGGAGGTATTGGGGAAGCGGATCTTCTTGACACCCATTTCGTCTTGCAGGAATTTGATCAGTTTCTTGGCCTTGTCGCTTTCGGCTTCGAACTCGATACCGGCATAGATGTCTTCCGAGTTCTCACGGAAGATAACCATGTTGGTTTTCTCCGGCTCTTTCACCGGGCTGGGAACACCTGCAAAGTACTGAATGGGGCGCAGGCAAACGTAAAGATCGAGCTCCTGGCGAAGCGCCACATTCAGCGAGCGAATGCCGCCACCCACGGGCGTGGTCAGCGGGCCCTTGATGGACACCACATATTCACGCAGAACAGCCAACGTCTCTTCTGGCAGCCAAACATCCGGGCCGTATACCTTGGTCGACTTCTCACCGGCATAGACCTCCATCCAATGGATCTTCTTCTTGCCACCGTAGGCCTTGGCCACGGCAGCGTCCACCACTTTCAACATTACAGGCGTAATGTCCAGGCCAGTACCATCGCCTTCGATAAAAGGCACGATGGGTTGGTCAGGAACGTTCAGGGACATATCTGCATTGACCGTTATTTTCTTCCCTTCGGCGGGAACTTTGATGTGCTGGTACATGGGAATCGGTCTCCGAGAATTTTTTGGATTGGGTTCACCTGCGAAAGGCGAAGCTTTCCGTAGTGAAATGAATTCTAGCCCCAAAGATTTACTGTATTCTGTCAACCTGCTGGACTGGCGTGCCGTTATGGAAGCGTGAGTCCAGCTACGGAAACACAGGTTTTACCTACTACTCTTTGGGAAATTCGAACATGAACAAGCTTCTCGCCACACTCGTCGCAGCAACCGTTTCCATGGGCGCTTTTGCCCAAACCGCGGCGCCTGCAGCCGCACCTGCCAAGCCAGCGCCAGCCGCTGTCGCTGCTCCGGCGCCAATGGCTGCCCCTGCCCCAATGGCCGCAAAGCCTGATGCCAAAGCCGAAAAAGCTGCTGCAGCCAAGAAGGCAAAGGAAGAAAAGGCCGCTGCCCGTAAGGCCAAGGCTGAAGCCAAGAAAGCCAAAGCTGCCGCGAAAGCTGCTGAAGCCAAGAAATAAGACGGATCCACATCGTCAGAAAATGCCCGCCTTGGCGGGCATTTTTCATGGCTGGTGGACAATGACACCATGAAAAAGCAATTTATCTTCGCCAGCCTGCTGGCACTGTTCATCGCGTTGCCGGGCCAAGCCCAACAAACTGCACAAACTAATCTGCAGCGCATTATTCTGGGCGCAGGTATTCATCAAATCGATACGCAACTGGCATTGACGCCGGAGCAACACATGGTCGGTTTGATGTACCGCAAAGACATGCCGCAAAGTGAAGGCATGCTGTTTGTGTTCGAATCCCCAGTGCGGCAATGTTTCTGGATGAAGAACACACTGCTTCCATTGACGGCCGCGTTCATCGCAGACGACGGCACCATTGTGAATCTGGAAGACATGAAGCCGCAAACCACGGACTCGCACTGTTCACTCAAGCCAGTGCGCTATGTGCTGGAAATGAACCAGGGCTGGTTTGCCAAGAGGGGGGTCAAAGCGGGCACCAAACTCTCTGGTTCACCGTTCTCCGGCAAATAACCCGGACAAAAAAACCGACCCTTGGGTCGGTTTTTCACTTCGGACAAATCAACTGAGGCAGATCAGGCGAAGTTGGTTTCTGCAAAAGACCAGTTCACCAGCTTGTCGAGGAAGGTTT
>JAYWAV010000438.1:0-22435 GCA_043782015.1 Rhodoferax sp.
ATGGAGGCGGCGAACCGCGAGTTGACCGTGATGTTCTGCGACATGCGCGGCTTCACCAAGATGTCCGAGCGCATGGAGCCATTGCAATTGCAGGCCTTGTTGACTGGCGTATTCAGTCGCCTGACCAGCCTGATCCGCGCCAACCGCGGCACGATTGACAAGTACATGGGCGACTGCGTGATGGCGTTTTGGGGCGCCCCGGTCGAGACCGAAAACCACGCGCATCTGGCTGTCAAATCCGCGATGGAGATGGCGCATGCCGTACGCGAGATCAACCATGATCACCGCGAAAAGGGCTTGCCTGAAATTGGTGTTGGCATTGGGCTGAATACGGGGACCATGTGCGTCGGTGACATGGGTTCCAATATCCGCCGCAGTTATACGGTCATTGGGGATTCTGTGAATCTGGGCTCCCGGCTGGAGGGCTTGTCCAAGGCCTATGGGGTGGATATCGTGGTTAGCGAATCCACCCGCAAATTGGCGCCAGATTTTGCCTGGCAAGAGTTGGACCGGGTTCGTGTCAAAGGCAAGGAGCAAGCGGTGGCCATTTTCTGGCCCATGGCGCCGTCGGATCGGCTGAATGCCGATGCTTCCAACGAACTCAAGACTTGGGGCAACTTCATCAAGGCGTATCGGGCGCAAAATTGGGACCAGGCGGATGTACTGCTGATCAACTTGATGCGCATGAATGCAAAAAAATACCTTTACCAACTGTACTCAGAGCGCGTAGCCTCTATGCGATTGTTGCCCTTCGACCCGGAATGGGATGGCGCAACGAATTTTGAAACCAAATGAGGCTATTGTGAAAGTACGTGTTTTAGGATGTTCGGGTGCCATTGCCAAGGACTGCAAGACCACATCCTTTCTGATCGATGGAGAGATATTGGTGGACGCAGGAACGGGCGTGGGCGACCTGACGCTGGAAGAAATGGCCCGTGTGGACGATGTGCTCTTGACGCACTCGCATCTGGATCATGTTGCCGCATTGCCTTTGATGGTTGACTCGGTGGCCTCGGTGCGCAAGGCGCCGCTGCGCATCCATGCCTTGGCGGGCACCATATCCGCGCTCAAAGCCCATATTTTTAATAACACCATCTGGCCAGATTTTTCTGTTATCCCTTCGCCGCAGGCGCCATTCATCAGCTTCCATGAAGTCCGCATTGGGCAGACCCTCAAGATCAGTAACAAGCTGATTGAGGTGTTGCCGGCCGTCCATACCGTTCCGGCGGCCGGGTATGCGATAACCGCGGGCAGTGGCTGTTGGGTCTTCACCGGCGATACGGAGCGAAATCCAGCGCTATGGGCGAGAATCAACCAACTCAACGTGGCGATGCTGGTCATTGAAACCGCATTCAGCAACCGCGAGCGTGATCTGGCCAAGCGCAGTTTGCATTTGTCCCCCAACGTATTGGCCAATGAGCTCGATTGCATTGCCAAAGACAAGCGGTACCCCATCTACATTACCCATACCAAACCAGCGGAGACGGAATTGATCATGGCGGAGATTCAGCGTTTTGATCAGACCCAACCGTTTGGTCCCAATGTGACGCACGACATACGCTGGTTGCGTGTCGGCCAGGAGTTTGAAATATGAGTGCCGTAATGCCTTCTGCTGGCGCCGTTATCCCCTCCGAGCAGGCTTTTTTTGATTCTCAAAAGCTGCCCTCTGCAAAGCGAGGCATGACTTTTGAGGCCTTGTTTTACAAACAGCTGCACCATGTCACTGCACGTATTCATGACACCGAGAATATCGAACAAATCATGCTGGAGGCAAGCCAGGATATTTGTAAGCTGCTGAATGCGGATCGCTTGACCTTGTATGCAGTCAACGAAGACCAATCTGCGATTGTTTCCAAGATCAAGACAGGGCTCAATAGCAGTCGCGACCTGAAGTTGCCAATTTCGCCGCAAAGTATTGCTGGCTACGTAGCCTTCAGCAAAAAGGCGCTAAATTTGGTGGACGTCTATGACGAAGAAAAACTCAAGCAAATTCACCCCGCACTGACCTTCCTGAAGGAAGTCGACAAGCGATCTGGCTATCGGACCAAACAAATGTTGGTAGCCCCCATCATGGAGGGCGAAGTCCTGCATGGTGTGCTCCAGGTTATTAATAACAAAAGCGACGAACCCTTCGGTGAACTGGAGCTGGACGGCGTGGCCGAGCTTTGCAAGACGCTTGCTACGGCGATTCGCCAGCGTCTCAGTGGCACCAATATCAAGGCGGGACCCAAGAAAAAAGCTACCAAATACGACGGCCTGGTGTCAGACGGGCTGATGACGGAGGAGGAGTTGAACCAGTGCGTGCAGGACGCGCGCAATGCAGGTAAACCCATCGAGCAGCTGCTGATCGAGAGCTATAGCTTTCAGCCCAAGATCATCGGCCCTTCGCTCGCTAAATTCTTTGGCGTGCCATACGAGCCGTTCAATGCCAGTCGCATTCGTTCGGAAATGCTGCACGGCGCGCTCAAGCGGGACTTCATGGAAGAACAAGGCTGGCTGCCAGTGGAGGAAGCCCCAGAAGGCCTAGTCATCATGTGCCTGGACCCCGAGGCGGTACGTGGCTCACGCGTCGTGCCTCAGGTATTCCCTCGCACTCAAAAGTTTGCGTATCGGGTGACGACACTGTCCGAATTCAAAGATACGATGTCGCAGTTCTTTGGGGCGGCTGCTGAAGGCGGATCGATTGACGACATGCTCTCTGACATGGAGAGCGCACCGCTGGATGACGGCGGCAACGATGACTCACTGGAGTCTGCCGCAGCAGACAACGAGCTCGTCAAGTTCGTCAACAAGGTGATCATTGACGCCTATAACCAAAAAGTTTCGGACATCCATATTGAGCCGATGCCCGGCAAGTTCAAAACCGGTATCCGCTTCCGGATTGACGGTAGCCTGGTTCCCTATGTAGAGGTTCCAGCGCATTTCCGGCAAGCCATGGTCACGCGCCTGAAGATCATGTGCGATCTCGACATCTCCGAGCGCCGCAAGCCACAGGACGGGAAGATCAAGTTCAAGAAATACGGCCCACTGGACATTGAGCTTCGGGTGGCCACTATCCCATCGGCAGGAGGTGTCGAAGACGTGGTGATGCGTATCTTGGCGGCGGGCGAGCCCATTCCTTTAGAAAAGCTGGGCCTGACACCCCATAACAAGGAGCGCCTGGAAGCCACAGTCAGCAAACCCTACGGTCTGTTTTATGTCTGCGGCCCGACCGGCTCCGGCAAGACCACCACGCTGCACTCCATTCTGAAATTCCTGAATACGCCAGACACCAAAATCTGGACAGCGGAAGACCCGGTGGAAATTACCCAAAAGGGTTTGCGCCAAGTCCAGATCAACAAAAAGGCAGGTATCGATTTCGCCTTGGTGATGCGCGCATTTTTGCGGGCAGACCCAGACATCATCATGGTCGGTGAGTCACGCGACAAGGAGACCGTGTCCATGGGTGTGGAAGCCTCACTGACGGGCCACTTGGTGTTCTCCACACTGCACACCAACTCCGCGCCCGAGTCCATCACTCGACTCATGGATATGGGGATGGACCCATTCAATTTTGCAGATGCGCTATTGGGCATCTTGGCGCAGCGTCTGGCCAAGAAGCTGTGCGATTGCAAGCAGTCTTATCACCCTGACGCCGAAGAGCTGCGCCTGTTCGCTGCCGAATACGCCGAAGAGTTGCGCCATTCCAAAGCTTGGAAGGCGGACTATGCAGGTGAAAGCAAGAAGATGGTCGATCAGTGGATTGCGACCTACGGCGCGGGCGGCCAGGTCAAATTTTACAAGGCGGTCGGCTGCGACAAGTGTGGCAAGACGGGCTACAAAGGCCGTATCGGCCTGCATGAACTACTGGTAGCGGATGATCCAGTAAAGAAGCTGATCCAGGAGCGCGCCCGCGTCGCCGAGTTGTTCGCCCAGTCGGTTGAAGGCGGCATGCGGACGCTGAAGATGGACGGCATGGAGAAGGTGATGATGGGGCTCACCGATTTAAAAATGGTCCGATCGGTTTGCATCAAATGACCATTCAACAAGCCAGCGGTGACAAAATTGTCAGCATCAATTGCTACTTTGACATTAATGGTCGTGGAACCACCGTGTGAGTTTGTAAAAAGTGCGACAAACTTCACGATTTCATGGCTAAAATCCGTGGCACGGAAACTGCTCATTGCTAAGTTCCCGTTCTTAATCACCTAAGGAGTTTTCAATGAAGCGTTCTCTGCAAAAGGGTTTTACCCTGATCGAATTGATGATCGTTGTCGCGATCATCGGTATTCTGGCTGCCGTGGCTTTGCCCGCATACCAGGATTACACCAACCGTGCCAAGTCTTCCGAAGTCATCTTGGCTGCCTCTGGCGCACGTACATGTGTGACCGAGTTCGTGTCTTCTAACGGCTGGGTTAGCTTGGATAGCTGTGCAAGTGGCTTCCAGTCGACCACCAGGGCTACAGCTATGGGCATTGGTGCCGCGACCGGCGTGATTACTGTTACCGGCTTCATCCTCACCGCAAATGACATGAATGTGACGCTGTCGCCTACGTCTGCAAGCGCCAACGGTATCTCTGGCTGGACTTGCAAGTCTTCCAACACCAAGTGGGCTCCTGCTTCCTGCCGTTAATTCGCCAGCGAATTTAGCAGTCCAAAGGGAGCCTCAGGCTCCCTTTTTTCTTTTTAGAGAACGAATGACTACTCAATTACTGGGTCGCGTTTGGATGATATTGACAGCTCTGGCGCTGTCATTGGCTTGGCTGCTGCCCAATCATTACCCGCCCTGGACCTCGTTTCATGCGGATGCGTGGGCCACCTTGGTGCTTGCTCTGCTTGCTGTCGCCGTGGCAGTACGCGGGCGCAAGACCAGCGCGTTGCGCGCCATGGATCTGTATTTGCTGGGTGTCGCTGTATTGCCACTGGTGCAATGGACTCTCGGTTTGGTGACCAGTTTCGGAATTGCCTGGATCTGCTCGGCCTATCTTTTGGGACTCGCTTTTGCAGTTCAGGCCGGGCGTAAGTGGGAGATGGACAGTCCAGGTCAATGTGTTGACTTCTTGTTTCTGTCCATCATCGTGGCAGCCACGCTTTCAACCGCGCTTCAACTTTATCAATTATTCGGGCCGGAAGAACTTGGCGCTTGGGTCATGTCAGCTCCCGGAAAACAGCGACTCTTCGCCAATGTGGGGCAGCCCAATCAATTGGCTTCTTTGCAACTGTTAGCTCTGTTGGGATGCTCTTGGTTCTTTTCAAGAGGCCGCATCAAGGCAAGCCCAGCCATAGCTCTGGCGGCATTTCTCCTACTTGGTGTTGCCCTCACGGGATCAAGAACCGCTTGGGTCAACGTAGCAATACTGCTGATCTGTAGCGTGGCGCTGCGCAAAAGGTTAGCTTCACCGCACTTCGTGCGCGTCAGCCTGTGGCTGGCCATTTACTTTGCCGCTCTGGTGATGCTGATGCCTACCTTTTACGAGCTGCTCAGTGCCTACATGGATATTCAGCCGCCAGAGATGGTCAGGCTAGCACAGGACGTACGCCTTTCGATATGGAAGCAATTCCTGGACGCCAGCACTTTTCGGCCCATGTGGGGCTTTGGCTGGGGGCAGACTGCCAAAGCCAACTTCTTGGCAGTCGAAAATACCTCGAACAATTACGGCATTTACAACTCTACCCACAACATATTCCTCGATTTGATGGTTTGGAATGGCTACCCAATCGCCTTGGTGCTCATCGCCCTGGGGGCCATCTGGTTGGTGCGAAGACTGCAGCACCCGGTTGCGCTGGAGGCACTGCATCTATTCGCTTTTATCGGTGTCCTGTCGGTGCACTCCATGTTGGAATTGCCATTGCACTATGCGATCTTTCTGCTTCCGTTCGGTATGGTGCTGGGTGTGTTGGATGTACCCGCCCACACCAAGTGGGCAAGGTTTCGCGATCACGCTTTCGCCATCCTGTTTTTAGTAGCAGGCATGGTGATCGCACTTGTTACGATGCGAGACTATCTGCAAATTGAGCGAAGCTATATGGGACTTCGATTTGAAGTCCGAAAGTTGCAGACGGATATCCCCTCCACCCCGCCGGACACATGGGTTCTATCTCAGTTTCAAGACTATTTCAAGATTGCGCGTATCGTGCCGCATCCGAATATGGGGGGACAGGAAATCCAGTGGATGCGCAATTCCATAGGCACAGTGCCCAGCCCACAGAACATCTATAACCTGGCTGCAGCATTGGCCCTGAATGGACTACCCGATGAGGCGCAACGTTGGCAGCGCAGTTTGTGCTTGACCATGGCAGATGTTAGTTGTGAGCAAGCGAAGCAGTTGTGGGCCAAGGAGCGATATGCTGAACGGACGGGCGTTGAGTGGTCCCAGCTGATGAAAACAGAGAAATGAAGGTTTCCAAGCCTACGGCAGACCATCTTCCCCCACAAAAGATGTCCTTCAGCTATTTCCATTGGTGGCTTGTGTGAGCTCTTCTTTTCACTTGCCAGTGAGCCTGAGAAAAGGGGACTATGCGTTGTGGGTAGCAATCGCGCTATGTCTGGTTGCTACCTTTTATGTTGGCGTAGCGCCTATTGTTTACAACGACTTTTGGATGCAAACCAAGGTCGGAGAGTTGGTCTGGCATCAGCATCAGATTCCGACTTCGCTTTTGTTCCCTTACACCGAAATTGCGACTGAAACTTTCAACGCACACGAATGGCTAGCCTCGGTGTTCTTCTACCATGCGGTTCGCATATGGGGCGAAGCAGGCCTCCCCGTGTTGCTGGGCATTCTAAGTTGCGTTCTATTTGCAAGCGTCTCTCTGCTAGCGTGGCACCGAAACCCTGGCAGACTGGAGGTGGCCTTAGGATGTGGCCTGCTGGCTGTCTGGGCAGAAAACTACCGTCACTGGTTACGTCCCGAGCTGATCGCTATATTGGTGATGGTCTGGTTCTGGAGCTGTCTCGACCAGTATTTGCGGAGTCTCAGCCGGTGGTCGTTGATCGGCGTATTGGCACTGACAGTTGTATGGACAAATTGTCACGGCTCATTCATCTTGGCGCCTATTCTTGTGGGACTTTATGCCGCAGGTGCCCTGTTGGAAGACTGGCGCAACATCAGCAGTGCCACCTGGTGGTCGCGCTTGTCAGGTCAACCTGCACTGCAACTGCTGCTGTTGGTGTCGCTCGCTACCTTGCTCAACCCCTTCGGTATCCATATGCATGCCTTCGTATTGCAGTTCAGCACCGAGGGCTATGTTCGCGATCACATCCCAGAATGGGCCAATACCCTTGATGCGCGGCAAACCAACCCACGCGGTTTCTATATCGGGATGGGTATTTGGGTAATGATTCTGCTGCGACTGCTGCTAGATGCATGGCGTCGCGAATGGCATTTCACTGAAGTGCTTTGCTTCTTGGCGTTTACCGTGCTGGGCTTTTATTCAATCCGTTTCCTGGTGTACTTTGGCCTAGTGGCCGCTTTTGTTTTCTCTGCCCCCCGCACGTTCGTCGGGTTCAGTGCGGGACTGACATTGCAGCGTGCGCTGATCGCGTTTGCGGCTGGAGTATCACTTTTGCTCGCAATTGTGTACGGCAACGCCTACAGGGCCTCGCCGCTGATCCCCCCGGCCAATGTGAAATTCACACCTGGCCTGGTTCAGTTGCTCAGCAATCCGCACTTAAGTGGAAATGTGCTGAATAGCTTGGAATTGGGGGCAGAGTTGGTCTATCGCAGCTACCCGCGCCTGAAACCATCATTGGATTCGCGCATTGACTCCTATGGTCTGGACTACATCATGTACCAACGCGCACTGTTGGAAAACGATGCGCTATTACGTGAATACGTAGATCGCTACGATGTGCGCTATGTGCTTCTTGACACCGTGCGCTTTGACATTTTTTCTCATTTACTCAGTTGGCAGCATGGCGATTGGCGAGTGCTATACCGTAGCGCCAAAGAAGTTTTGCTGATCCGGCACGACTTGACAAACCCGGTGGATGAAGTAAATCCGTTGTTGTTAGGCAGCGTTGATGGCCCATTACTGTAAGCCGTGCCTTTGCCTTTGAAGAGGTGTGTTACTACTGACCAATGTGCGGCGCATTCGTGGTTCGACAATGGCCATTTGCACTGATTTCTTAGTCCAGCCTTTGTAGCAAGATCGCACGTTTGTCAGCTAACAAAATCTGCCAACCCTCTGCAATGCGGGGCTGGGATACGCGGAACAGCTCGAAGTCTGGGTGCGTTAGCAACATATAACGCAAGTCATAGCTTCGGACAAACTGCAACATGCTGCCTGCATCGCGCAACAACTCTTCGTGAAATCGGAAATAGTCATCGCCGTAGGAATCAATCCGTGAGTCGATGGACGGGCGCAATCGTGGATATGCGCGGAAGACCAGTTCAGCGCCAAGGTCATAAGACGTGTAGACATTTCCGTGCATCGAACTGTCGGACAAGGCATTGACCATGGGGGAAGAAAATACTTCTGTCGAATCCGAGCGGTGCGGGAAATTCCCATTCATATTGCCGAATTGGCTTGCCAACAACAATACGCAAACTGCCAATACCGAAAGACCAATATAGATCTTCTCTTGAAGCGATTTTCCCAGCCACCGTTGTCCCAAAATTGCTGGCGCGATGAAGGCGGCGGCAAACCCGGCGTATACCAAAAATCGCATAGCCTTGATGCCCAAGGCAATGAAAAAGGCGACAAGCAGCAAGTCAACGGTACTCAATTTGCGCCAATGCACCGCACAGATGGTTGTCAAGAAAGCGATAACAACCAGGCCCAACCACATGCCAGCCACATTGTGAAGGCGAGGATCCCACGTAGGCATCCACTCCATGATTTCCGTTTTGGCAATAGATCCTCTGCTGAATTCGAATACAAATTTCCACAACTCCCAACCGATCGGATTGATCAAGGTACAGCACACGATGAGGATGCAAAGCCACATGAAATCAGTTGCTGGAGCCGCGCTATTCGCCTGCATTGATTGGCGGTGTCGGTCCGCGGCTATTCCCGCTGCGTAAATGCCTGCCATTGCCGGGGCCAGAACAAATGATCCATGGGTGTTGCTCCAAACAATGGTCAGGGCCGCCGCTGCAATCCACGCCACGGTGGAGCGCCGTGTCCGGATGGTTTCCAGAGCTGACCAATACAGCATGAAGAGAAACAGAGACAGCAGCTCGGGTCGCAGGTAGTGGCGGTAGTTCTCCGCGAGCAACGCCAGAAAGCCACAGAGCATTCCCAAGGCTACGTTACCGCTACCTCGTTGCATCGAGAACCAGGATGTCAGGATCCAAAGCAGTAGACCAGCGCTCCCAAGTACAAGAGGTAGCGAAGCCTCACCCGTAGTACGAATCAGTTGGAAAAAAAGCAATGACGGCAGCCATTCATGCGCATTAAATTTGAAACCAGCAGCCTCTGTAAATGGGAACAGCAATGTTTGGGGGATGGTGCCAGTCTGGGCAATGATCTCGCCAACCTTTGCCTGCAACCAAAAATCATTGGCAACCTGCGGTTGCGTGCAAACGAATGTCAATACGCCAACCGCCAGAGATACCGCCAGTACGGTCAGCCAAGACCGCTCAGTGGTCATTGCGTTTCAGAAAAACGGATGACTTGTCCATGGCTACTATTGTCCAACGCCCGGACTTCCATGCGTCGAGTTTCTGAAAAGTATCAAATCTGCGGGGCTCTAGCAGGAGGTAGCGGACATCGTAACGTGCGACAAACTCCTCGAGCAATTTGTCGTTGGATGCAACCTTTAGCAAAAATTCCAGATAGTCCAATCCATAGGAGTCAACCCGGCAGTCACTCGATGGCTTTAGGCGCGGATAGGCAACATAGATCAACTCCGCCCCAAGTTCCATGCTGTTCAGTACATTGCCTACATAAGCAGGATCGCTCAGAACATGGACCATCTCATCCGAAAACTTGATGAATCCCGGGGAATAGGGTTTTTTGCCATGCGCGTTGCCAAACCTAGTGGCGAGCACGATGACAATTACAGCTACCAGTAAGGCAAAGATCTGCATGCCTTGGCGAGCTTTTGCGCTACGTCCCAGTTGTGGGCAAAGGCCAGAGAACAGGAACGCAAACACCAGCCCCAGGTAGAGTGGAAACCGGACTGCTTTGATAGCCAATAGCGTAAAAAAAGCGAAGAAGAGAAAATCGGTGGCACTAACATCACGGCGGCGCCAAACTAGCACCCCGACCGACAGAGTCCAAAACAGGATGGACAGCCAGAACCCAGGTTCACCATACCAGTTGGTGGTCAAGGAGGGCATCCACTCGCCCACGATCTTGCTGAGTCCGGCGGAGTTGCTGAAGTTGAAGACAAACTGAACCAGTTCCAAGCCAAAAGGATTGACCAGGCAAGCGGCACACACAAGAAAGAC
Organism: Rhodoferax sp.; assembly: GCA_043782015.1. GTDB lineage: Bacteria > Pseudomonadota > Gammaproteobacteria > Burkholderiales > Burkholderiaceae_C > Allorhodoferax. The sequence continues at coordinate 10,374 of JAYWAV010000438.1, forward strand.
GAGCGCCCCGTAGTGAAGCGTAAGTGCCGAGGGGGCCTTCCACCAAACCCTGGCCTGACGCAACTCATCGACGTAAGTGCCTGCGCCGTACATGCCCACCATGATGGGAGCAAGGATAAACGACCCATGGCTATTAGCCCACAGGACGGTGAGAGCCGCAGCAGATAGTCCCCATCGCCACCCCGGCTTGCGTTTGAAGTTTTCCAGACTGATCCAATAGGCACCCATCAAAATGAGAGATACCAGCTCAGGGCGCAATACATGCCTGTAGTTTTCAGTGGCTATGGCTGCCATGGCACCAAGAAGCGCGACCGGATAGTTGCCACTGCTGCGGATATAAGAAAGTCGCAGTGCCAGTGAAAAATAAGCGAGTCCCAGGACGGCTGTGAAAAGCGCCATTCCGCCGTCACCCAATGCCTTGAGCAAGATGTGAAAGGCTACCGACACTAACCATTCATGTGCATTGAACTTTTCTGAAGCTATCTCGGTAAAGGGAAACAGGAGTGTGTCGGGAATTCGACCGTCGGTCACTATCAGCTCGCCAATTTTGGCCTGCAACCAGAAGTCAACGCCACTAAGCTGCACCGTACTAACGTACAGGCAAGCTACCACCACCACCGTTAATGTGACAAGACGTAGAGCGCGCGCTTGAGTGTCCATGCAGTAGGCTTCGCCAAAACGGCAGTTGGGTTAATGGGATGGCACGGCAGAGTGTAAACGGGACAAAATGAAACAAAATCATGAGCGACAATTTGCAAATGGACATACAAGCGGATAAGCCCACTGAACCAAACGTGATGCGAAAGCAGCTCGCTGCATTTGGGGTGCTGTTCTTGATCACCCTTGCATTGTTTGGCGATGTACTCTTATCAGGTGGAACCCAGATCCTGGGCAACCAAAACACTGACCTCTACCACCAGCTTATTGGCTGGCGGCAGTTCGGATTTGAGCAGCTCAGAAGTGGTCACATCGCGCTTTGGAATCCACACATTTACGCTGGTGCCCCCTACGTGGGCGGATTCCAATCGGCTTTGTTCTACCCTCTCAACTGGATATTTCTGGTTTTGCCTCTGGCAACTGCTATCAACTGGAGCATTGCCCTGCATGTATTCATGATGGGCGCGTTCTTTCTTTGGTGGGCAAAACGGGGCGGCGCGAGTGTGGTCGCTTCGGGTCTGGGTGCGACTGCGGTGATGTTATCTGGTCCTTTCTTTTTACATATCTACGCGGGGCATCTACCCAATTTGTGCGCCATGGTTTGGGTGCCATTGGTATTTCTCTCTGTTGACGAGATTTTTATCGCTTGCCGCTCTGCATCTGTCGATCAACACAAGGCACTTCGTTGGGCCTTGTTTGGGGCCATGGCCACCGCGCTGCAGATACTTGCGGGCCATCCCCAGTACGTTTTTTACACCGCGGTTGCTGTTGTGCTGTATGCGGCGCTCAAGTTGTGTATCCGCCCTGGCCAATTAAGGGTAGTTGGGTACCTAGTACTGGTTCCTTTAGGAGCGTTGCTGCTGTCGGCAGTACAGCTTTTGCCCAGTCTACAAACCGTTTCCGAAATTGTTCGTAGCAAGTCTTTGAGCTATGAGTTCGCATCCATGTTTTCATTTCCACCGGAGAACCTGCTGACCATGTTTGCGCCCTACATCTTGGGTGCTCTAGAGCCAATGCAGTATTTTGGTCGCGGGTACTTGTGGGAAATGTCTTCTTTTGTGGGTGTCGTCACGTTGGTCATGGTCGGGTTTGGAGTGGCTAACGTCAGGGCTGCTGCCCTGCCGGATGGCGCACCGAACAGCTCAGATTCCGTGAGGGCCCGAACGACCGTGGCGATCGGAATGGTTGTTGTGATGACTCTCTTGGCGCTTGGCGCCAATACTCCGCTCTTTGGGTACCTGTATCAGTTCGTACCCGGGTTTGACCGCTTTCGGGGCATTTCGAAATTCATCTTTCCAACTGTGCTATTCGTTGCACTGTTGGCCGTATCGGGGTTTGACCGGCTGATTGCCCAGCGCCCCGTGAGTAAGGGCGCACTGTTGGCCGTGTTTGGGATTGCAGTTGCAGTGTTTCTCGCTTCAATCATTGTCCGGCGTATGGATTGGTCCGCCGTTCTGATAGCCATAGCAAACACGCATGAATCTTACTTTTGGGAATCGGCTTTCCGTAAAGGAGAGTTGGCTACTTTGCTGCCAGGCCTTGCACTTGCGGCCAGAAGTACGGCCGCAAATGCACTTGCTATTGCTGGCGGTACTTGCTTATTAGTTGCCGGGCTCCTGCATTTGTCGCGCAGAAATTCGGTCGTTATCTGGGCAATCCCGGTCTTGGCTTTGGTGGAGTTGGTCGGTTTCGCTTCCATGACACGCGAAACCTCCAGCCTGGAAAACCCAGTGGCTCAACAAATCCAGAGGTTTGTAGCTCAGCATCCAGGTAGTTTTAGAATTGCAAACACGATCAATGCCAATGACGCAATGCGCATCGGCGCACTGGATGTAGGTGGGAATGATCCCGGTGTCGTAGGGCGGTATGCGGAATTGATGGAGCATCTGCAAGGCGGCGATGCTGACCATGCAACCCAGTATCTGGACATCAAGCAGGACAACCCGCTCTATGCGATTTTGCGACTTGGATTCATATTCAAGCGAAATGGTGACGGACAACTCCAATGGGAGGCACTTGCAAACCCGCTTGACCGCATGCAGCTAATTGGCGACTACAAAGTTGTCCAAGGGCGGGACGCAGTTTTTGCTGCGCTCGATGACAATGGCTTTGATCCACGACGTTCTGTTGTGCTGGAGGCCGTGCCTGTTACTGTTCCACAGCCGGATCCCGTAGGCCATACGCGGATCATTCAAGAGACGACCGATGCCATCGACGTAGAGGTGGAAGTTGACCGCCCTGCCATCCTTTTGATCACGGATGTCTACACGCCCTCTTGGCGGGTTCGTCCATTGGCTGGGAGCGTACAAAATTCTTACCAAATGATGCCGGCCAACTATGCATTGCGTGCGGTGCCGCTGCAAAAAGGAAAACATCACTTTGTTGTCGAATACAACCGTGACTACTTGTTTGGCGGGATGCTCATTTCGGTGTTCAGCTTGTTGCTGTGGATTGTGCTGTTGGGTTGGACCCGGAGAATCAATCCCGCAGGTGGAAGTCGCGTCGTCTAGTATCGAAAGGCTATTTTGAGCGGCAGCAACCTTTCCCAAAGCAGGCCGCAACAGTCGGCTGAGGGAGTCGCTACTTTTGCTTCTCTGCTGCCAGCGGTTTTCCTCATTGCCTTTCCATGGATCTATCCTGCAACTTGGGGGCCAAAGCCAGCCGTAGTTCAGTTGCTGATTTCCTGGGGCTGTTTGGCGCTTGCCATTTTTGCAACGGCATCTGGTGCATACCGAGTCCAGGTTGTCGATTGGCCGCGAATTGTTGTATTCGGCTGGATCATCGCTGCCGCCATCAGTATCGGAATCGCACTTGTTCAATTCCTGGGGCTCAGTGACGGCCTTCAACCATGGGTCAGTGCAGCAAATCCCGGCGAGGCATTTGGGAACCTGAGGCAGAGAAACCAGTTTGCGAGCCTGAATATGCTGGCACTTGCTGCATGGTGCTGGGCCGATGCGTCGCGTATACAGCCGCTGGGGATTGGTGCTTGCTCACGCCCAAGGGCGTGGGTTTGCAACGTTGTGGTTGCCTCCGCTTTGGGTGCTGGTACTGCGTTGTCCGCATCTCGGGTTGGTTTCTTCGAATTGATCTTACTGATGGTTTTGGCTGTTGTATGGCGCGAGCGCAAGATGCCGCCATCCCCTGCGCTGCACGCGCTGCTGGGAGCGCTTTTAACCTATGGGTTCGTAACTGCAATATTGGCTTTCGCGCCTCCCGATGGGCGTATGGGCGGATTGTTGGGCCGCTTTGACGATGCTGTACCGAGCTGCACGAGCCGTTTGGTGTTGTGGGGTAACGTGGTGAAGCTGATCGGGGACGGTCCGTGGACAGGGTGGGGCTGGGGTGAGCTGGACTATGCGCACTTCGTCAGCCTGTATCCTGGGCAGCGCTTCTGCGACATCCTGGACAATGCGCATGACCTGCCTCTGCATTTGGCGGTGGAGTTGGGGCTTCCTGCCGCTACAGCTTTTTGTGGCATCGTGCTGTTTGCAATATCGCGCTTGGCGCCTTGGCGCGAGACAGTGCCGCTACGCAGGATCGCATGGTCTGTTTTGGCGGTGCTAGCGCTGCACAGCATGGTCGAATACCCTTTGTGGTATGGCCCGTTTCAAGTGGCGACTGCATTGTGCATGGTTGTTCTATGGAAAGTGCGAAGCCAGCCGTCGTCGGACGCACAGTCTGGACAAATGCGCCCAACGTACCCCACAGTCGCTGTGGCTGCCGCTGTGGTGCTGCTTGGCTGTGCGTATGGGTTGGTAGCTTATTGGCGCATTGGCCAAATCTACCTGCCACCGGACCAGCGCGCCGCTATGTTCCGCGACAACACGCTGCAAAAAATCCGCTCGGGTTGGATGTTCCACGATCAGGTTCGTTTTGCGGAACTGTCCATCACCGCAGTGCGTCCTGACAATGCCGAAACCATGTTGGAACTGGCGAAGGACATGCTGCACTTTTCGCCGGAGCCGATTGTGGTTGAGAAGCTGTTGGACAGCGCCTTGCTTCTTAGGCACAGTGAGGAGCTTGACTTTTATCTGGAGAGATTCAAGCGCGCTTTTCCCAAGGAATGTGCGCAGTGGATGGATCGCAATGCCAAGCTGCTTGCACCACACTAAACGGTGGCCACAAAGCTGCCAGATTGGCCACCATGTTTCTCCAACAGCTGCACAGCCGCAATGCACATGCCGCGATCAACTGCCTTGCACATATCGTAAATGGTGAGTAATGCGCACATCACCGCGCTCAATGCCTCCATTTCTACGCCTGTAGCGCCCACTGTTTCTGCGGTTGCACGGCACACCACGTGCGATGACAGTCCGGAGGACGCGGCGTGCATTTCGAATTCCAGCGCCACACGGGTCAGCGCAATCGGGTGGCATAGGGGAATCAGCTCGGCAGTTTTCTTGGCGCCCTGGATACCCGCGATCCGAGCAATACCCAGCACATCACCTTTCTTGGCATTGCCCGAAGCGACAAGTGCGAGCGTCTCTGGCAACATTTCAATGCGACCTGTCGCGACGGCCACGCGGTGGCTTGACGGCTTCGCGGCAATATCCACCATGTGGGCTTGGCCTTGCATATCAAAATGGCTTAGTTTGCTCATAATTGGCACTTTACATGAGCTTCATCGAATGATGTTTCAATGGAGAGAGTGACATGAAAATATTTGGTGATCCACCTTCCTTTTGGCGCGACCGTGTCAAGGCTAGCGCCATTCACATCTTCCTTAGCGTGGGTGTGGCACTGCTGGCGGGTTTGCTGGTGTTTATTGTCTGGTATCCGTTTCCCTACCGGGAAATTTCAGGAGGCCGGGAGCTGTTTCTGCTGATGGTGTCCGTAGACGTGGTTCTGGGGCCACTGATCACCCTGGCCATATTTGATCGGCGCAAGGCATGGCCAGTTTTGCGACGCGATATTCAAGTTATTGCGCTGGTCCAAATGGCGGCATTGGGGTACGGTTTGTGGACGGTTTTTGTTGCACGCCCCGTTCACATGGTGTTTGAATACGACCGCTTCCGGGTGGTCCACGCGATTGAGATCGATCCGGTGTTACTGGCAAAAGCTCCCGCCGCGGTGTCGGCCTTGCCAATCACCGGACCTACCTTGTTGGCGCTGCGTTCTTTTCGCGATGAAACCGAGCGTATGGAAGCTACTGTGGCAGCGCTGCAGGGTGTACCACTGGGCACGCGTGCTGACCTGTGGGAGCCCTATGAAATTGCGAAGATCGACGTATTGCGAAATGCCAAGCCAGTATCGACACTGATGGGTCGCTTCAAGACGCAGGCACCGGTGATTGAGGAGGCTATCCGTGAGGCCGGGCGCACTCCGGAGTCACTGGTGTATTTGCCGCTCCTGGGGCGCAAGTTGTTCTGGACCGTATTTCTTGACCCCGTGACTGCCCAGGTTGTGACTGCTGTACCGCTTGACCCGTATTGATGTACCCACACCCTACTGAACACTCCGCCTGGCGCATCAGCTGCATCGCGTTTGCTCTCGCTGCGCTGCTTGTCGCACCAGCCGTAGCGCAAAACGGCGCGGCAGCCCGCACTACTGCCTCATCCACCCTTCCCCACCTCGGCGACGACAGCGCCATGACACCAGGCGCCGAACGCCGGTTGGGCGACCGCATCATTCGCGAACTGTACAAGGACCCGGACTATGTGGACGACGCGGTACTGATGGAGTACGTGCAATCCATCTGGCAGCCGTTGTTGGCAGCGTCCCGACTCAAGGGCGAATTGCCGCCAGAGCTGGACGAGGCGTACGCATGGGAAATACTGATGAGCCGCGACAAGTCGGTCAATGCCTTCGCATTGCCAGGCGCCTACTTCGGCCTGCATCTGGGTCTGTTGGGAATTGTTGCCAACAAGGATGAGCTGGCGTCGGTGCTGGGGCATGAGCTCAGCCACGTCACCCAGCGCCACATTTCGCGCATGATGTCACGGCAGGCCGCGCAGACGCCGTGGCTAATCGGCGCGATGATTCTGGGTATTCTGGCGGCCAGTAAAAGCCCTGATGGTGCGAACGCAATGATTGTGGGGGGGCAGGCTGCGGCGGCGCAGAGCCAGCTCAATTTTTCACGCGACATGGAACGTGAAGCGGACCGCATCGGTTTTGGCGTGATGACGCAGGCGGGTTTTGACCCCGTAGGCTTCGTCACCATGTTCAGCAAGCTGCAGCAGTCCTCCCGCCTTAATGACAGTGGCGGCTTTCCCTATTTGCGTAGCCACCCCTTAAGCACCGAGCGCATGGCCGATATGCAGGGGCGTGTCCCTCAGGCAAACGGAGCAGCTGGCATCGGTGCCACCGCTACGGTGCAGGCCATGGACCACGCGATGATCGCCGCGCGTGCGCGCGTGCTTTCCAATACGGCGATTGATGCGCTGCGCAGTTGGGCCATCGATGCCGACCCGGCACGCGCAGCAAGCATGCGTCCCGCGGTGCTGGCGGGCGCGCTCTATGGCGCCACGCTTGCGTCGCTGAAGATGCGGGATTTTGATGCCGCACAAGCGACTTGGGCACGGCTTGACCCAATGACACAAGCCGACCCCGCCGCCAGAAAGCTCGCCCGCATGTTGGGGGCAGAATTGGCGCTGGCGCGCGGCAATCCTGCCCGCGCGCTGGAGTTGCTGCCAGTGGATCCGTCCAACGCCGGCCGTGCGACGCTCATGCTTCGGCTACAGGCCCAACTCGACACCAACCAGGCCGCCAAGGCCAGCGACACACTGCAAATCTGGGTCACGGACCGCCCGCGCGATGCGCAGGCCTGGCAGTTGCTGGCGCGTGCGTATGCTGCACAGGGCCGCACGCTGGCATCTATCCGTGCCGAGGCAGAGGCCAGTATGGCCCATCTGGATTACGCTGGCGCAATGAGTCGGCTCAAGGCCGCACAGGATGTGGCCCGCAAGGGCGTGCAGGGCGCAGAGCACATGGAGGCATCCATTGTGGACACCCGCGCCCGGTACGTGGAGTCACTTCTTCGCGAACAGTTGCTCGAGCGCTGATTCAATCACCACGCCCATCAGCGTGTACATCAGCGAACCCAGCAGCGCAGCGCCAAAGCCCTGCACCTGAAAGCCATCCAGCAGGTTGGCGGCCCACCAGAACATCAGTGCGTTGATGACAAACAGGAACAGCCCCAGCGTCAACACCGTGACCGGCAGCGTCAGGATCACCAGGATGGGCCGCACGATGGTGTTGAGCAGGCCTATCACAAGGGCCGCCAGCAGCGCAGACGTAAAGCTTTTGACTTCGACGCCGCTGTAGAGTTGGGAGACCGCTAAGAGCGCGGTTGCGCTGAGCAGCCATTTCGCAAGGAGTTTCATGGCACAGCAGCATAGCACTGCCCGCGTGCCACGCCACAGGCTTTCAGTGGGATGCTGGCGCCGAAGCGCGGCGTGCTTGCCAGCGTGCCGCCAGCAACACCCCCACCACCGTCACCGCATACACGCCCCAGCGTGCGAGCGATTGCATGGATGTAGTGTCGGCACCTTTGGCGCCGAAGAAGTCAGCCAGCAATTGCTCGTTGATAATCATCTGCGCAGCCGTAAATGCCAATACGGCAGCGCCAATCTGGATGATGGCCGGGAAGCGTTCCACCAGCTTTAGCACGATGGTGCTGCCAAACACCACGATAGGCACGCTGACCAGCAGCCCGATCACCACCAGGTCAAATGCGCCGTGCGCTGCACCGGCCACGCCCAGTACGTTGTCCACGCCCATTAGCGCGTCCGCCACCACAATGGTTTTCATCGCGCCCCAGAAGGTGGAGGCAACTGGGCCATCGTGCCCGCCGTCGCCTTGGTCCGCCAGTAATTGGTAGGCAATCCAGACCAGTCCCAAGCCGCCGACCAGCATCAGTCCGGGAATCTTCAGCAGCCAGACCACGCCAATGGTCATCACGGAGCGCACGACGATGGCGCCCACGGTGCCCCAAATAATCGCCTTCTTTTGCAGATGGCTGGGCAGGCTACGGGCGGCCAGCGCAATCACGATGGCGTTGTCGCCTGCCAGTACGAGATCAATGAGAATAATGGCCAGCAGGGCAGACCACCAAGGGGTTGAGAATAATTCCATGGCAAAACCTTGCGTTGTATGGGCTGTGCCCAGTGATGGGCCCATTCTAGAAATTCGGCGCTTGTCCCCTTGATGCGTGGGGTTGGTAGCGCTCTGCGGCTATGATGCGCCTCCTTTACTTGACACGACGATGGCAGGCATTCACATCACCGACATAGAAGCGGCCATCAACTATTGGCGCGCCCGCGAACCCTCGCCCGATGGCGTGGTGCTGCCCGCGCCCACCCGCGCGCTGGCCGAGGTCTATGCATCAATGGTCTTCCACCACGAAACCGAGGCGGACGAGACTTCGATGCCGCCCAAGGCCCACGCAGCCTGGATGGCGTGGTACCAGTCCACGCCCGACACGCCCTGCATTGCCATTTGTTCCACCAGCCAGGGCGATGAAATGTGCAAGGGCTGTGGTCGAACCTTTGAAGAAGTCCAGCTCTGGCCCGAGATGGGGCCGGTTCAGAAGCGCGCCACCTGGCGGCGCATTACGGCGGAAGGCACGGCCTGGCGATTCAACCGCTATGCCGAGCGCGCCCGTGAAACAGTCGATCAACCGGAAGCTAAGTCGCTATCAAAATAGTAGCTTCTTGCGCACGTCCGGCGGGCGCTGGAGGCGCTTTTCTCTAATCAGTTGAGGACAGAGCTAAAGATCTGTCCTGCAAAGACATTACTACTTCCAGCGAACGGGTTCAACGTCTACCGTATTCGCTCCATCGCCCAGCATCAATACGCTTTCCTGAACCGTGGCCTGCAATTGCATGCTGCGCTGCGCCAGTTTGGCCAGCGCCTGCGAGGTGGCGGACGGAATGCGCCAGACCTGCAGCCGGTCCAGCCGCGTGAGTTTGGTCTGGATGCCCTTCCACCAGATATCGGCGGAGTGGGCAAAGCAGTAGAGCAAGACGGCATCGGCCTTGTTGCAGGCCTTGGAGATGGGTTTGTCTTCCGGTTGGCCCACTTCGATCCACAAACGCTTGTGGCCGGTGAAGTCGGTCAATGAGACATCCGGGTCCTCCACGTCAGAGAGGCCCGCGCCAAAGGCCAGCGTGCCGTCGCCATTGCATTCGCTTTGCAACTTGTAGGCATTGAACGCCAGTGCGACCAGCCGCACCATCATGCGTTCGTCGGTTTCGCTGGGGTGACGCGCTAAGGTGAGCGCATGGTCTGCGTAGTAGCTGTGGTCAATGTCTGCAATTTGCAGGTTGGCTTTGTAGATGGTTGATTTAAGGGCCATCAGACGCGTTTCGCTAGTTCTGCGGCTTTGCCCGTGTAAGTCGCTGGGGTCATTGCAAGCAGGCGGGTCTTTTCTGCTTCTGGAATGTCCAGCCCGGCGATAAAGCCCTGCATCAGTTCCCGCGTCATCGCTTCGCCGCGGGTGAATTTCTTCAACTGCTCGTAGGGCTGCGGCAGACCAAAGCGGCGCATCACGGTCTGGATCGGCTCCGCCAGTACTTCCCAGGAGGCATCCAGATCCTTGGCGATATTCGCTTCGTTGATCTCCAGCTTGTTCAGGCCGGTCATCAGCGAACTGTAGGCCAGCACCGCGTAACCCAGCGCCACGCCCATGTTGCGCAGCACAGTGGAGTCGGTCAAATCGCGCTGCCAGCGGGAAATCGGCAACTTCTCGCTCATGTGACGCAAGAGCGCGTTGGCCAGGCCCAGATTGCCCTCTGCGTTTTCAAAATCAATCGGATTGACCTTGTGCGGCATTGTGGAGGAGCCGACTTCGCCGTCCTTCAGGCGCTGTTTGAAGTAACCCAGGCTCACATAGCCCCAGATGTCGCGCGACAGGTCAATCAATATGGTGTTGGTGCGGGCTACCGCGTCAAACAGCTCGGCCATGTAGTCGTGCGGTTCGATCTGGATGCTGTAGGGCTGGAAGTTCAGACCCAGGCCCAGGGGCTCTGGTGTTTCCACGACCTTCTTGGCGAAGGCTTCCCAGTCGAAATCGGGCCAGGCGGACATGTGGGCGTTGTAGTTGCCCACAGCGCCATTCATCTTGGCCAGGATATTGACCGAAGCAATCCGGTCGCAGGCGGTTTGCAGGCGCATCACCACGTTGGCGATTTCCTTGCCGACCGTGGTGGGGCTGGCGGTCTGGCCGTGGGTGCGGCTGAGCATGGGCACGTCGGCATAGGCGCGGGCCATGTCGCGCAGCTTCAGCACGATCTTGTCCAGCGCGGGCAGCACGACAACGTCGCGGGCCGAGCGCAGCTGCAGCGCGTGGCTGGTATTGTTGATGTCTTCGCTGGTACAGGCAAAGTGCACGAATTCTTCGGCGTTTTTCAGCTCCGGGCGCGCCTCAAACCTGGACTTGATCCAGTATTCGACCGCTTTGACGTCGTGGTTGGTGGTCTTCTCGATCGCCTTGATGGCCTCGCCATCGGCTTCAGAGAAGTTCTTCACCAAGCCCAGCAAGTAAGTACGTGCTCCCGCAGTCAATGGCTTGAATTCTGTGAAGCCAGCATCGCTCAGGCTAATAAACCAGGCCACTTCCACCTGTACGCGGCGGTGCATGTAGCCCAGCTCGCTGGTCAATGGGCGCAGAGTGGCGAGCTTGGCGGCGTAACGTCCGTCCAGAGGGGAAAGTGCGGAAATAGCGGAGAAATTCATGCCCGGATTGTAGGTTGTGCGCCACGCTAGCGGGCCCACTCCCCATTCGAAGGGTTCTGGTTAACCCCAGTGGATAGAATGGGAGCTCCCCGCATCTACAGACCTCCCATGAAATTAATCGGCTCCCTGACCAGTCCCTATGTCCGCAAAGTGCGGGTTGTGATGGCAGAGAAAAAACTGGAATACACCTTTGTTGCAGAGGATGTATGGGCCGCCCAGACCCAGATCGCAGAATCCAACCCGCTGGGCAAGGTGCCCTGTCTGGTCATGGAAGGCGCCGAAGCACTATTCGATTCGCGCGTGATTGTTGAGTACCTGGACACCCTATCCCCGGTCGGCAAACTGATCCCGGCGGTCGGCCGCGAGCGCGCCGAAGTCAAAACCTGGGAAGCCCTGGCCGATGGCCTGCTGGACGCCGCCATCCTGGCCCGCCTGGAGGCCACCTGGGCTGGTCGCAACAAGGCCCAGCGAAGCCAAGCCTGGATGGACAGACAGATGGGCAAGGTCCATGGCGCATTAATGGCGATGGGCAACGGCCTCGGTGACAAGCCGTTTTGTGCAGGTATCCATATGAGCCTGGCCGATATCGCCGTGGGTTGTGCCTTGGGCTGGTTGTCGTTCCGCTTTTCGGACATCGACTGGCGTACGCAGTACCCCAACCTGGACAAACTGCACGAAAAGCTGATGCAACGCCCCAGCTTCGCCGATACCGTACCGGGTTAAAACTCGCG
>JAYWAV010000439.1:0-8411 GCA_043782015.1 Rhodoferax sp.
TGGTAGTACTTGGTGCGCATGTCGGACAGCAGCAGCTTGGTGCGCACGATGCGCTGGCCGTCTACCTTCAACAGCGCCGCGGAGGCCGCTGTCAGCACGCCGTCGCGCTGCGCAGGGTCGGTGCGCAGCAGGTAGACGCCGCCGCGGAAATTCGGCCGGATCGGAAAGACCATGCTGTACAGCTGGTTCTCGCTAGTGCCGCCTGGCTGCGGCGAGACCAGGCGCTCGATCACACCCACCACGCGGATCGGCTCCGAGCCGAAGACATACACCAGTTGACCCACCGCATCGGCATTCGGGAACAGGCGTTGGGCCAGCGCCTGGTTGATAATGATGGCCGACACGATGGGTGGCGCGGCCTGGTCCACTACCGTCTGGTCCTGGTATTCGTCACCGTTGAAATCACGGCCCGCCACCAGCTTGACACCCAGCGTCTGCAGCCAGCCCTCGGAGCCGATGTAGTTGGCCACGCCGATCGAGCTCTCGCCCGGCCCCAGTTGCTCGGGTTTCAAGCGGATGCCGCTGCCCCAGAAGTTGTCGGCGAACGGCAGCTGGTTTACGAGCGCCACGCTCTTGACACTGGGAAGCGCGCGCAACGCCTGCAGGTCCGCACGGGTGGTGGCATCGGGATCCTGGCTGCGCGACAGCCCGGAGACCCCCAGCACCACCAACTCAGACTCAGCCAGACCACTGGGCTCATTGATGCGCTCCAGCCGCTGCGAAATCAGGAACAGCGCGTTACAGACGATGGCGCAGGTCAGCGCGACCTGCAACACGATCAGACCGGCAGCGGTCTTGTGGCGTTTGAGCGTCGCGAGGATAGGAAAAATGTCCATGGTGGGCTTTCCGCCTTTATTGGGTTTTGAGTTGTATTGCGGGGGACACCTGGCAGGCGCGCCAGGCCGGAAGCAGACCTGCCAACAGGCTGGCGCCGAGCGCTAGTGCCAACGTGGTCGCCAACATGGAGCTGTCAAGATTGATCAGCGCGGCATAGCCGCTAGAGCCGTTACGCACGGCCCAAAGGCCCAGCCAGGTCAGCACCAGCCCGAGCAGACCGCCGGCCAGCCCCAGGCTACCTGCCTCGACGACAAACTGCGCAAAAATCGCGCTGCGCGAGGCGCCCAGTGCGCGGCGTACGCCGATCTCACCCGCGCGGCGCAGGCACTTGGCCAGCAGCAAGCCCACCGTATTGACCAGGCAGACCAGCAAGAAGCCAAAGGCCAGCCACAACTGCAAGCCGATATCGCTGGGCACCACCTCACGCTTGGTCAGCCAGCCCATGGTGTCCCACATCCAGACACGGGTCGGACGCTCGAAGCGGCCGGCAGTGCGTTGCTGGTCGTAGTAGTTCTTCAGGTACTGCAGGTAGTCGGCAGCCTTGCCCGCGCTTTCCAGCTCGACCCAGTACTGCACCCAGGCACAGGGGGCCCCAACCGAGCGCGATTCGCCAGCCTTCACATCGCCCCAGCAGCTGGTGTTGCCCGAGGTGCCAAACTTCAGCTCCATACCGGTGGAGAACGGCATGTAGATTTCTTCGGCCTTACCAAATTTGCCCTGGGTCAAGTCGTAAAAATGTGGCACGGGACGCCACGGCTTCATCACCGCGACCACGCGGAATTCCTTGCCGCGCACCAGCACAGTCTTGCCACGGCTGTCGATACCGCCAAACAAGCGATCATTCAGATCGCTGGAGAGAACCACAACGCGGGCCTGCGCATCGTCGTCTGCAGCGCTCCACGTAGCGCCATATTGCAATGGCACGTCAAACATGGCAAAAAAGTCGGTGCTCGTGTAGCGCGCAGTCGCAAAGAAGGCGCTCTGGCCCTCGGGTTCGATGCCAACGTTGCCTCCAGTCATCATCACCTGGCGTACGCCATGCGCTTCGCGCAGCAGCTTCTCGGCATCAAAGCGCGTCAGTTGCAGCACGGGTTCGTCGTCTGGCTTGAAACCGCGCATCGGTTCGGGGTCCATCTGGATATTGAACAGGCGATTGCTCTTGTGCGGCATCGGGTCGCCAGACAGCACGTGGAACACGGTCAAAGTGGTCATGCAGGCACCAACGCCTATGCCGATGGTGATCACCATCAGCGCAGTCAGTCCCCGGCTGCGTTTGAAGCTGCGCAGCGCAAGATCAAGGTAATAAGAAAACATCAGAAATTCCCTTGCAACAATTGGTTGACGTTGGCCAGCGCAGCCTCATTCAGCGTGCCACTGGCCTGCTGCAGCAGCAATGTGGCCAATACATAGCGATGGCGCGCCTGGGCCAGCGCGCTTTGCGCGGCTGCTTGCGACTGGATCGCCAGCAGCAAATCGGTCATGCCACGCGTGCCCAGCGCCTGGCCGGCGCGGGTTGCGGCCAGCGCGCGGTCGGCCGCAGCCACGGCCGCGCCTGTGCTCTCAATCAGCGCCGTGCCAGACAACACGGCTTGGTATTGCGCCTGCGTTTCGCGCACCACGGCACGCTTGGCCAACTCCAGGCTTTGCTGCGCCACGTCGCGTTGGTACGCGGCCTGGCGGATTTGCGCACGGGTGGCCCCGCCCGCAAACAGCGGCACGGTCAGACGCACTGCCAGCGTGTTGTTAAAGCGACCGGTGTCGGCAGCCGCATAGCCGTCACCACCCAAACGCTGGCTATCCAACGCCAGGCCCAGCGTAGGCAAGTGGGCGGCGCGGGCGGCGCCGACACTGCGTTCGCTGGCGTCCAGCTGCAGTTGCTGCGCTTGCAATGCAGGGTTGCTTTGCAAGGCCTGCGCAACCCAAGCGCTGGCATCCTGCGGCGCTGGTGGCGTAGCCTGCAGTTGCTGCGCCAGTGTCTGCAAGCGGCCTACCGGGCGGCCGGTGATTTGCGTCAACGCTTCGCGCGCATCGCGCAGGCTGGCAAGCGCCTGCACCGTGGTGCCGCGGGAGAGCGCATGGTAGGTGCGGGCTTGCTCCACATCGATCATCGCCGACAGGCCCGATGCGTAGCGCTTTTCGGCCTGGTCCACCTGCTGTGCAAACGCATCTTCATTCGCTTGCGCCGTGGTCAGCGCCGCCTGCGCTGACAGCACGCCAAAGTAGGCGCTGGCAACACGGGCGCACAGGTCTTGCTCCGCTGCACGCAGATTGGCCTCTTGCGCGCTGGTCAAGGTGTTGGCGGCTTGCAGACGCTGAAACAGGCTCAGGTCCACCAGTACCTGCGTGGCATTGCTGACCACCTGGTTGCTGCGCAGACCAGTGTTGCTAGCGCTGCTCTCGGTCGCACTGACAGACCACTGCGGCAACAAGCCAGCACGGGTTTGTGCCGCCACTTCCTGCTGCACGCCGTGTTGTGCATCGGCCAAGGCCAACTGCGGATCAGCTGCGCGCGCCTGCGCATAGACCTCCAGCAGGTTCTCGGCCCGCACCGGCCGCGCTGTGCACAGCGATAGCACGCAGATCGCCAGCGCGCAGGGGTACTGCAGCAGGTCGCGGCGCATGTTCAAACCGCGGCCTCGCTGTCCGTGTCGATGTTTGCAGCAAAGGTCTGGCTCAAGTGCAACTCGGCCGCGATGTCCAGCACCTGGCCGTCCATCACATGCACATTGCGCTGCGCACGGGCCGCCAGCTGCATGTCGTGCGTGACCATCACGATGGTCGCGCCGTCGCGGTGCAGTTCTTCCAACAGATCCATCACGCTACGCGCCATCTGGCTGTCCAGATTGCCGGTGGGCTCATCGGCCAGCAGCAGACCGGGCGAGCCGGCCAATGCGCGCGCAATCGCCACACGCTGTTGCTGACCACCAGACAACTCTGCGGGATAGTGGCGTTCGCGTGCCGACAGGCCGACACGGGCCAGCGCATCGCGGGCGCGCTTCTTGCGCTCATCGCTGCCCATACCCCGGTAGCGCAGCGGAACTTCGATGTTGTCCAAAACATTCAGATCCGGGATCAGATTGAAGGCCTGGAAAATGAACCCAATCTTCTCGTTACGCAGGCGCGAACGCTGGTCGTCGTTCATGCCGCTAACGTCGACACCCCCCAACAGGTAGCTGCCGCCGCTGAAACCTTCCAGCAGACCGGCAATCGTCAAGAAGGTCGTCTTGCCAGAACCCGAGGGGCCGGTGACCGCAACGAATTCGCCTGCCTTCACTTGCAGATTGAAATTGCGCAGCGCATAGGTCTCGACCATCTCGGTGCGGTAGACCTTGGAGAGGTTCTTCATTTGCAGCATGGTGCTTCCTTGTGTGTTGAATATGTTTGAGTATTGACGGATGCCTATTGGCTGATCGTGATGCGGTCCGCGCCATGGAAGTTTTCTGCGCCGTTGATTACCACCTTGTCGCCGGGCTGCAGGCCTTCCAGCACTTCGACGAGGCTGAGTGACTGCGCACCCAGGCGAATCGGGCGCTTGACGGCTTGGCCGTCCTGCAGCACATAGGCAAAGCGACCGCCGCCTTCATCGACAAAGCTGCCGCGCGCCACCGCCAGCACCTTGTCACGGTGGTCCAGCAGCACGCGCACCGATAGGCGCTGGTTCTGGCGCAACTGCTCTGGCAGCTTGCCTTCAAAGCGCAAACGCGCAGCGACTTCGTTGTTGACCACTTCAGGCGAGATCGAGCTCACCAGACCTTTCCAGATCTGGTTGTTGCCCCGAATCTCGCCGGGCATGCCGATTTGCAGCTCACGCGCAAAGCTTTCGGCGACCTGCATCTGCACTTCCAGTGCGGAGAGATCCACCACCGACACCAGCTTGGCATCCTTGGCAACGCTCATCCGGTCCGACACAAACAGCTGGCCGACCTGGCCATCGACGGGAGAACGCACCGACAGCTCGTCCTGCTGGCGCTCGACCTCGCGCACCGCCAGCTGCTGTCGCTCAAACGCCTGGCGCTTAGCCTGCAACTCAAACTTGGTGGCTTCGTCTTTCAGGCCCAGCAACTGCTGCGCCTGCTTGAACGCGACCTGCGCGCGCTCCAACGTGTCTTGCGCCTGATCGACCTGCATGCGCGCAGTGGCACCGGCGTCAAAGGCCTGCTTCTGCCGCGCCAATTCGTTTTGCGCAGACTTCTGCGCGATAGCGGCCGTCTCCAGCGCGCTCTGCGCCTGCGCGCGCTGCTGGCGCGCATCAGCCTCAGCCCGCAACATTTCGCTCTTCAGGGCGTCGGCATTGCTGCGCTCCTGGCCCAAGTGCGCCACCAGCTCCGCGCTGGCCAGACGGACCAGCACCTGGCCTTTTTTGACCGCATCACCAGCCTGCACGGCCAGCGTCACGGTGCCTGCATTGCCCGCGTGTAGCGTGGGGCTGACGGCCGCAACCACCTTGCCTTCGGCGGCGATGTCACGGGTTAGCGGCCCGTATTGCACCTCGGCCACATTGAGCCTCGCCAGCTTGACCGACTGGCCTGAGCCCAATAGCTGCAACAGGCTCGGAAACGCCCACAGTGCGACGCCGCAAAGCACCACGGCGCCAGCGATCAACGCCCACTTCTTGGTGTGCTGCGTCCTGGGCGCCAGTAACGTGTCTTGTGCGGAAGTGTCGCGAATCATGAAGTGTCCTGTGGTACGTACGGGGTTGGCTGTCTCCTTCTGTTTGCAAGGGACATGCCACCACACGCGGCCACAGAAAACACTTTTAAATCATGGACTTACAAAATGCCGTGAGAGTTTCTCGGTGTCCGCGGACACTTTGCGGACGCACACCCGGACAGGCCGGGCTGCGACGACGGACGAACCGCCCTGGATGGTCATAGTGCCGCCATCAGACACGCCAAGGGCATCCATGACCGTCAGGATTACATGCCGGGCGTGAGCTGCCCGCGAATCTCGCCACCTGGGCTCGCAGCGGTGTGCAGATTCACATACCACTTGCCCGCAAGCACATCCGCAGCCTGGGCTGCAGTCAACGTTGCCGAGCCTTGGATCGGGCTGTCCATGCTGCCGGCAAAGCCCTGTGCTACCCCCGCATTCGCGCCCGCCGCAGCCGGGCCGTGGAAATGCCCCGCCTTGACCGGACCGCTCAGCCCGGAATACATCACGGTCCATTTCAGAACATTGGTTTGCTTGTCCAGACTGGCCTGGATCGTGCCGGATCCGGCACTGGCGTTGGGTGGCACCTCATTGGCGCCTGACAGCTTGGCGCTCAACTGCACCGTCGTTGAGGGCATCAGCGCACTGCAGGCACCCAAGCCCAGTACAACAGCCAGCAGACCGAGAGAGACGATTTTGCGTGTTTGATTCATGGTGATTTCCTTTGGAAAGAACAGTTACTTCAGCGACGAATAGTTCAAAGGCACCCAGGTATAGCTCTTGCCGCCGGGGCCTGAACGCAAATGGCCCAGTCCCGGGAAGGCAATGTGGGTCACGCCAATCAAGTACCCGTTTTTAGCGGCATCGTCAAATGCGGCCTTGCGCGCAGCGGCGGCGGCCTTGACGTTGGAGTCGAACTGGATCGTGACAGCAGGGTTATCAAATTGAAGCGCCGCAAGGTGCAACAAATCTCCCCACAGCACCAGCTTTTCTCCTTTGCTCTCCACCATGTACACCGTATGCCCCGGAGTATGGCCGTAGGCTGACTGGGCGCGCACGCCGGGCACCAGTTCGGTGTTGCCTTCAAAGGTCTTCAACTTGCCAGCAGCGACATACGGATTGACGGACGCCATCGCACCCTGGAAAAATCCTTTGGAACCCTCGGGCGCAGCATTCATGTTCGCCTCGCTCAGCCAGAAATCCGTATCTGCCTTGTCAATACGCACCACAGCATTGGGAAATGCCAATGCGCCTTGCGCCATCAGCCCGCCCACGTGGTCGGCATGCATGTGGGTGATATAAATTTCATCGACTTGCTCCGACTGGTAGCCGGCTGCCTTCAGGTTGGCCAGCAAATTGCCCAGCGTCGGGCCAAACAGTCCGGCAGCGCCGGTGTCAATCAGTACCAGCTTGCTGCCCGTGTTGACCAGGTAGGCATTCACTGAAGTTTCCACCTGCTCCTTCAAAAATCCCTTTTTAAGCGCAGCCGCTACCGTTTCAGGCTTGGTGTTGCTCAACAACTTGATCATGGGCAACTTGACCGTGCCGTCCGAGATGGCGGTCACTTCAAAGTCTCCCACCATGACCCGGTAAAAGGCCGGTGCCTGGATCTTGACCATTGGTGCGGCTGCCAGGGCGGGGGCGACGCCCGCGGTGCTCGCAATGGCCAAAGCGGCCGCTACGGCCGTGAGATATCGATACATGGGTGCGCTCCTAGTTAATGGGATGCATATGCTATTGCGGCTCGGGATTTTTTGCAGGACGCGCCTGCATTCCCCTGCATCGGCGTTGAAAACATGCCATGTGCGCAGGCGTACAGATCGCACCCCCAGTGCGCGTTACCGTGCACAGCGTGGGGGAAAACCTGATCCCACATCCACCGGAGCACGCCATGGACAAAAGTAACCCACCTACCACCCTCGGTGTTTTTAAACCCGTCGGGCACACCCTGATCGCCTTTCGCACCGCCGACGAACTCGAAGCCGCTTCGACGGCTTTGCTGATGCTGGGATTCGCGTCTGACAGCCTGGTTCGCTACACCGCCGCCGAGATGAAGGCCCAGGTCGATTCCGAGCTGCTCCGATCGAGTGTCGTGGCCAACTTTGGTTACGAGATTGATTTGATCAAGGTGCACGGCAAGCTGGCTGACGAGGGCTGCAGCTTTCTGATCGTAGACGCGCCCTCAGACGCACTGGCTGGGCAGGTAGCCGAACTGGTGCACCGCATCAAACCCGCCAGCGCCCAGCACTATGGGCTGATTTTGATTGAAGACCTCACAGAAAAGCCGCCAGGCCGCATGGCCGAACAGAATTGAAAGGCGACCAGTCATGCACCACCACGCTATTGCTGTGATCGTCGGCAGCCTGCGCAAAAACTCGTTCAACCGCAAACTCGCCAGCGCGCTGGCCTACCTGGATGTGCCCACGCTGGGCCAGCCCGAGGCGTTTGTGCAGAAAACCGATGGCCTGTTTGATCCGGATGGACGCATTGGCGAAAGCATCAAGAAATTTCTGCAGAGCTGGATGGACCAGTACGTCGCCTGGATCAAAGTGCACAACGCAGAAACCATTGGCGTTTAGCACGCCTCTGCGGAAAAAAAGCGCCCAAAGGCGCTTTTTTTGGGGCCCCACACAATGAATGTGCGAGGTACAGATACCCAACGGCTATGCCATCAGAACTTGTAGGCAACTCCGAAGCCCATGCTGGTCACGTCCGAAAAATGGCGTGCCCATTCGGCGTTCAGGGAGATTTCCTTGGTCAATGCGACATCCAGACCCAGGCCATAGCTGGAACCATTTTTGCTAGTGGACGCAGATGCGGATTGGCCGCCGGAGGTTCCCGTCGCTTTGAATGTCAGATCGTTGAAACCGATCAGGCCGTAGGCACTGAATGTATCGTTCAAAGGCAAGATACCCTTGGCGAAG